>NZ_JTIZ01000063.1:0-328 GCF_000801125.1 Rhodococcus sp. Chr-9 | reverse complement strand
AGCCGTACCGGAAGGTGCGGCTGGATCACCTCCTTTCTAAGGAGCAACTTCCGATACAGACACAACACAGGTTGTGCTCTGATCGGCAGAGCCATTACGGATTCACAGGTAATCCGGTGGTGCTCATGGGTGGAACGCTGACAAGCATTTTCTTCACTACTGCGGGCCCGAGTGCCGGCAGGAGGAAAGTTATATCGGTGCACTGTTGGGTCCTGAGAGAACACGCGAGTGTTTGATCAGCGACGATGACTTACGAAGACGGTTGGCCGTGTGGCCGGCGTTGGTAGGGGTTGTTGTGTGTTGTTTGAGAACTGCACAGTGGACGCGA
>NZ_JTIZ01000062.1:0-554 GCF_000801125.1 Rhodococcus sp. Chr-9 | reverse complement strand
GGTAGGGGTTGTTGTGTGTTGTTTGAGAACTGCACAGTGGACGCGAGCATCTTTGTTGTAAGTGTTTATGAGCGTACGGTGGATGCCTTGGCACCAGGAGCCGATGAAGGACGTGGGAGGCTGCGATATGCCTCGGGGAGCTGTCAACCGAGCTGTGATCCGAGGATTTCCGAATGGGGAAACCCAGCACGAGTGATGTCGTGTTACCCGCATCTGAATATATAGGGTGTGTGGAGGGAACGTGGGGAAGTGAAACATCTCAGTACCCACAGGAAGAGAAAACAACATGTGATTCCGTGAGTAGTGGCGAGCGAAAGCGGATGAGGCTAAACCATGGGTGTGTGATAGCTGGCAGGCGTTGCATCCGTGGGGTTGTGGGGCTTTTCTTCCCGTCACTGTCATGACGGGCGAGAGTAAGAAACCGGTTGGTTAGTCGAAGTGGTCTGGAACGGCCTGTCGTAGAGGGTGAGAATCCCGTAGACGAAAACTTGCCGGCTCTCGTGAGAAGTACCCGAGTAGCACCGGGCCCGTGAAATCCGGTGTGAATCTGTCGG
>NZ_JTIZ01000061.1:0-47489 GCF_000801125.1 Rhodococcus sp. Chr-9 | reverse complement strand
ATCGGCACACTGTTGAGTTCTCAAAGAACACGCACACATCATCACGCTTCGGACTGATGTCCGACCCGCTCTGAGGCAACTGTTCCAGCCTACTTCCTCATCCTCACGAACGCAAGTCCGTGTGGTTTTCGGAACCAGGGGCGGCTCGAAACCTTACCAGAAGGTTTGTGGCCATCAAATTCGCAGGCGCCTTCGTCCAACCTCGTTGTCCCGTTCCTCTCGGCCCGGGTCGGTGTCCGTGTCGCTCTGACCTGGAATAAGTTACGCGAACATGTCCGAGAACACCAAATCGCCAGGTCAAGGACTGTTTTGGTCACCTGGTGCCCGTCACGAGAGGGGTAGGGCCACCCCTCCATCGTGGTGCTCGTCGCGTCCGCTCACGGATCCCCCTACTTCTCGAGTAACGTTCACCGTTGAGCTGAGCGAGGAAGGGTGCCGTGACGTCGACGGGGAACATGGTGGGGTTGTTCGCCGGTATCGGCGGACTGGAGCTCGGACTCGGGCGACACGGGTGGAACACCGAACTCCTCTGCGAGATCGAGCCGGGTGCTCAGGCAGTACTACGCACGCGCTTCCCCGACGTTCCGCTCCATCCGGACGTCACGCGTCTCCGCTCTCTTCCCCGCGATACGGAACTGGTCGCCGCAGGTTTCCCGTGCCAGGACCTCTCCCAGGCCGGACGCACGGCCGG
Source organism: Rhodococcus sp. Chr-9 (assembly GCF_000801125.1). NCBI lineage: Bacteria > Bacillati > Actinomycetota > Actinomycetes > Mycobacteriales > Nocardiaceae > Rhodococcus > Rhodococcus sp. Chr-9. The sequence goes on along the minus strand of NZ_JTIZ01000061.1, from coordinate 46,798 downwards.
CATCACGGGATCGAAGTCCGGGCTCGTCGACGAAGTGTTCCGTCTCGTGAAGCGTAAGAACGGCCCGCGCTGGCTCGTCGTCGAGAACGTTCCCTTCATGCTGCAGCTCGGCCGCGGTGCGGCGATGCGTCACATCACCGACGCTCTCGAGGAGCTCGGCTACATGTGGGCCTACCGCGTCGTCGATGCCCGCGCCTTCGGTCTCCCCCAGCGTCGGCACCGCGTCCTGATGGTTGCCTCTCGTACCGACGATCCCCGCACGGTGTTGTTCGGCCAGGACGCCGGCATGCCCATGGAGGGCAATCCCGATCTGTTCCCCTGCGGCTTCTACTGGACCGAGGGGGTGCGCGGTCTCGGATGGGCAGTCAACGCCGTGCCCACGCTCAAGGGCGGTTCGACGCTCGGTATCGCCAGCCCTCCGGCCGTGCGACTGCCGTCCGGTGAGATCGTCACCCCCGGCCTGACCGACGCGGAGAGACTCCAGGGCTTCGACGCCGACTGGACCGCACCTGCCGTCGAGGCCCCCGGCGTCCGCGCCGGACACCGGTGGCGTCTGGTCGGCAATGCGGTCAGCGTGCGGATGGCGTCGTGGGTGGGCCACCGTCTGAACAACCCCATCGCGTACAGCTCCGACCACGAGACCCCGCTGCTTCCGGGCGACACCTGGCCGACCGCCGCGTGGGGCGCCCGCGGACAGGCGTTCCGCGTGCACGAGTCGCAGTGGCCCGTTCAAGCTCCCTACGAGGACCTCGGCGGTTTCCTCCTCGACGCCCGTCTGCTGTCGGCGCGGGCGACGGCAGGATTCCTCCGACGCGCACGCTCCGGCAACCTGCGCTTCCTGCCCGGATTCCTCGAGGACGTCGAGAACCACCTCGAACGCATGGGTGGCTTCCCGCGAGTGGCGGCCTGAAAGCCACTGTGATGGTGTCGTCGGATCGGCCCGGGACGGATCCGCGTACGAGTGCGCGGATGAGCCGGCAACGCCGACGCGACACCGTTCCCGAAGTGGCGTTACGTAAGGAACTGCATCGCCGGGGGCGGCGGTTCTTCGTCGACCGCGCTCCTCTGCCGGGGATGCGACGCCGGGCCGACCTCGTCTTCCCTCGTCGTCGGGTCGCGGTCTACGTGGACGGCTGCTTCTGGCACAGCTGCCCGCAGCATGCGACGTTCCCGAAGAACAACGCCGAGTGGTGGGTGGCCAAGCTCGCTGCCAACGTGCAGCGCGATCGGGACACCGATGCGCGCCTGCAGGCCGCGGGCTGGACGGTGGTGCGGGTGTGGGAGCACGAGGATCCCGTCGTCGCCGCGACGCGCGTGGAGGATGCTCTGTCGGCTCCGCCGGACACGGATGCGGGGCCGGCGCAGGGGTGATCCCCCGCACCGGCCCTGGCACCGATCCGATCAGCCCTTCGTGAGCTGGGCGTACCTGGCGACGTGCTGTTCGGCGGTGCCGAACTCGTACTCGATCGCGGTCAGTCGCTTGAAGTAGTGCCCGACGGCGAGCTCCTCCGTCATACCCATGCCGCCGTGGAGTTGGACGGCGTTCTGGCCGACGAAGCGTGCCGCACGGCTGATCGTCGCCTTCGCGGCCGAGACCGCGCGTGCCCGCGTGGCGTCGTCGCTGTCGAGATGAAGAACGGCCAGGTAGGCGGCGGACACCGCCTGCTCGACCTCCATGTACATATCGACCATGCGGTGCTGGAGCGCCTGGAAGCTGCCGATGGGCTGACCGAACTGCTGGCGCTGCTTGGCGTACTCGACGGTGTCGGCGAGCACCTTGCGCATCAGACCCACGGCTTCGGAGGACACGGCGGCGGTCGCCTCGTCGACGCCGCGCGAGACGGACGGCCATGCGTTGCCCTCCTCGCCGAGCAGCGAGTCGGCGGGCAGTCGCAGACCCGAGAAGACGATGTCGGAAGCGCGTCGGTCGTCGATCGTGCGGTAGGAGTGGATCTCCACACCGCTCGGCGGGTTCGCGGGGTCGAAGTCGACGAGGAACAGCGAGATGCCGTCGGTGTCGGTGCGCTCGCCCGACGTGCGGGCGGTGACGAGCAGATGCGTCGCGAGCGGAGCGCTGGTGACGACGATCTTCTCACCGTCGACGACCCACTCGTCGCCCTCGCGACGCGCGGTGGTGGACACGTCGTGGAAGACGTATCCGGAGGTGGGTTCGGTCGCGGCGAACGCCGTGACGGCTTCACCGGCAGCGATCGCCTCGAGGACGGACCGGGCTCGATCGACCCCTGCACGACCGAGCAGCCCGCCCCCGAGGACGACCGTGTCGACGTACGGTTCGATGACGAGTGCGTGCCCGAGTGCCTCGGACACCACCATCAACTCGACCGGTCCGCCGCCCATCCCCCCCACCTCTTCCGGAAGCGTGGCCCCGAGGATTCCGAGATCCTCGGCGAATGCCCGCCACACCTCCGGTTGCCAACCATCGCCGGTGGTCGCGACCTTCCGACTTTGCGCCAGGTCGTAGCGACCGGCGAGGAACTTGGTGACCGAATCACGAAGGAGCTCCTGCTCCTTGCTCAAACCGAAGTCCATCAGAGCCCCAATGCTGCTTTGGCGAGAATATTTCGCTGGATCTCGTTGCTGCCGGCGTAGATCGACCCGGCACGGTCGTTGAAGTAACGCAGCGGCGCGACGGCCTGCCACTCCTCACCGCTGACGTAACCGTCGGCGGGCGGCACGTAGTCGGCCACCGGACCACCGGGCGCGGTGATGTGCGGCTGGTAGACCCGACCACGCGGACCGGCTGCCTCGAGGGCCAGCTGGGTGATCGTCTGGCTGAGTTCGGTGCCCAGGATCTTGAGCATCGACGATGCAGGACCGGGGTTCTTGCCCGCGGACAGCGCTGCGAGAGTGCGGTATTCGAGGATCTCGAGTACTTCGGTGCGGATACGCGCCTCGGCGAGCTTGGCGGAGAACGCCGGATCGTCGATGAGCCTGCCACCCGACGGACCGGGCTGTTCGGCGGCCGCCTCGGCGATCCGCTCGGCCATGACCTGCAGGGCCGGCGCTGCCGCCGCTCCCCCACGTTCGAAGACGAGCAGGTATTTCGCGACGGTCCAGCCGTCGTCGATCTTCCCGAGGACGTTCTTCTTCGGGACACGCACACCGTCGAAGAAGACCTGGTTCTGCACTTCCTCACCGGACGTCATGACCAGAGGGCGGATCTCGATGCCGGGCGAGGTCATGTCGATGAGCAGGAAGGTGATGCCCTGCTGCTTGCGGCCCGTCTTCGACGTGCGCACGAGCGCGAACATCCAGTTCGCCTCGGTGGCGTGCGTGGTCCAGATCTTGCTGCCGGTGACGATCAGGTCGTCGCCGTCGTCGACCGCCGCCATGCTGAGCGACGCGAGGTCGGAGCCGGCCTCGGGCTCGGAGTAACCCTGACAGAAGAAGACCTCGCCCGTGAGGATCCGGGGCAGGAAGTAGCTCTTCTGCTCCTCGGTGCCGTAGGCGACGATCGCGTGCGCGACCATGCGGATGCCCATCGGCGACAGGTTCGGGGCGCCCGCGAGGATCGACTCGCGGCTGAAGATGTAGTGCTGCGTCTGCGTCCAGTCGCATCCGCCGTACTCGACCGGCCAGGCCGGCGCCGCCCAACCACGCTCATGGAGGATGCGCTGCCACTCCATGCTCGCTTCGTGGTCGGAGTACACGCTCGTCGCGAGTCGGCCGGCCCGCCGCAGTTCGGGCGTCAGCTTCTCCTCGAGAAACGATCGCACCTCGTCTCTGAAGGCGGCGTCGGCCTCTGACCACGCAAGTTCCATGTCTTCTCCCCGGAGAGCGCGACCGCCGTTGCCGGACCATCGTGCGAATTGTCGTTAACTTTTTGAGAGTGGTACGAAATCTACTTCTACCCCAGCGGGCTCGTCAATAGACGGATATCACCTGCGGTACCGGCAGGATCTCCGACCGGGGACACGAACGATCGAGTCCCCGACTCCAGGTGGAGGGTCAGCTCGACACGAAGACGGAACGTTCACTCGTAGCGCAGGACCGGGGAGGGTGGCGTTCACCTCATGACTGCGGTCACACACTCTGATAGAACCTTGCTCTTGGGGATGTAAACGTCACGGAGGCACTGGGCAAGAATCTCCATCTGTTTGTTGGACCAGGACCGATCTTGCACACACCCTCCTGTAGTCCGGGGAAGTCACGTGACGCCCCTTGCGGAGTGAAGATAGCCACAAGATGTCGCTGAAGCCGGTCAGCAAGCCGTGTCGATTCTGTGTCGTGGCGACTCCGTAACCAGATACGAGAAAACCCTCACCGGAGTACCGGTGAGGGTTTTCGTGTGTGCGCCCGAAGGGATTCGAACCCCTAACCTTCTGATCCGTAGTCAGATGCTCTATCCGTTGAGCTACGGGCGCATGTGTATTCAATTGTCGTTGGTGACGCTACACCAACTGGCGGAGGCGAGAGGATTTGAACCTCCGGTCCCCGGTAAGGGGGACAACTCATTAGCAGTGAGTCCCATTCGGCCGCTCTGGCACGCCTCCTCGGGGATTCGATGCTCTCGAACCGCCGGATCGAAACATTACACATGCCCCCAGGGGAAACGCAAAACGCCTGTTCAGAGGCGTGTAGATGGACGGTCTCCCCCATCCTGCCGACCGGCGGTCTCACGACGAGGCGCATAATCGGCGCGTGACTCCACAGACCCGCCCCGACCTCGAATCGATCCCCGCCTACGTTCCGGGCCGCTCGTTCCCCGGTGCGGTGAAGCTCGCCAGCAACGAGACGACCATGGGTCCGCTCCCCAGCGTCCGGGAGGCGATCGCCGACGCTGCCGCCGGCCTCAACCGCTACCCCGACAACAGCGCGACGGAGCTCATCGCGGCACTGTCGGAACGACTCGGCGTCCCGACCGAGCAGATCGCCGTGGGCTGCGGATCGGTGAGCCTGTGCCAGGAGCTCGTGCAGATCACGTGCGATGCGGGCGACGAGGTGATCTTCGCGTGGCGGTCGTTCGAGGCGTACCCGATCATCGCGGCCGTCGCCGGCGCGACCGCCGTGCGCGTCCCGAACACCGCGGACCACGGTCACGACCTGAAGGCCATGCTCGCCGCGATCACCGACCGCACGCGGCTGATCTTCGTGTGCAATCCCAACAATCCCACCGGGTCGCTGCTGGGCAAGGAGGAGCTCGCGCAGTTCCTCGACGCCGTCCCCGAGCACATCGTCGTCGCCCTCGACGAGGCGTACTTCGAGTACGTCCGCCCCGAGCCCGGTGAGGATCTGGCCGACGGTCTCGAGCTCGCGGAGGGTCGCCGCAACGTCGTCGTGCTCCGCACCTTCTCCAAGGCCTACGGTCTCGCCGGTATCCGCGTCGGATACGCGGTCGCCGACCCGTCCGTCGTGACGGCGCTGAGCAAGGTCCACACCCCATTCTCCGTGAACTCGCTCGCCCAGACGGCTGCCGTGGCCTCGCTCGCCGCCGCGACCGAGTTGCTCGCGCGCACCGAGGGCGTCGTCGCCGAGCGGGAACGGGTCCACGCGGCACTCGTCGAGGCCGGCTACGAGGTGCCCACGAGTGCCGCGAACTTCCTCTGGCTGCCGCTGGGTGAACGCTCCGCCGCGTTCTTCGAAGCCGCAGCGGAGGCAGGCGTGGTGCTCCGCAACTTCACGGGCGAGGGCACCCGGGTGACGATCGGCGACCCGCATGAGAACGATCTCTTCCTCGACTTCGCAACCGGGCAGGGACGGGCACTCGCCGGCATCGGCTGATCCTGTGACGAGACCCAACCGTTATAGCTGGGTATCGGTGGCGTGATCCGGCCCTGACAGACTCGGGCGGTCGGATCGGGTCGGGTGGCGGAGGAACTGCATGGGGGCAGGCAAGGTGCGGCGCGCCCTGTCGACCTGCGCAGTCGTCGGCTCACTGGTCGCCTTCGGTGGTGCGGCACCTGCCGGAGCCGCGCCGACGAGCACAATCCCCTCGAACGCCGTCCCGCTCCGGGTGATCGCATTCGGCGACCTGCACGGAAATCTGCTGCCCCCGCAGGGACTGCACGGCGAGGTCGTCCGGTCGGACGGCGTCTCGGTCCCCGCGGGGGGTGCGGCCTATCTCGCCGCCTACGTCCGGCAGCTCAGGGAACAGGCCGACAACTCCGTGCTCTACGCCGTGGGCGACACGTGGGGTTCGTCGCCGCTCGAGTCGGGCCTGTTCCACGACGAGCCGACCATCGCCCTGCTCGACGAACTCGATCTCACCGCCGCGACCCTCGGCAACCACGAACTCGACCGCGGCTACGCCGAACTCGAGCGACTGCGGGACGGCGGTTGCCACCCGAAGGAAGGGTGCATCTACACCGAACCGTTCGAGGGCGCGAACTTCCCGATCCTCGGCGCCAACCTCACCACGACGGACGGCACACCGGCCGCACTCCCTTACAGCATCGACTACGTCGACGGACTGCCCGTGGGCGTCATCGGTGTCGTGCCGAGCAACACCCCCGACATCATCCGGCCCGACGCGATCGCGGGACTGCAGTTCGAGGACGAGATCGCCGCTGTCAACCGCACCGCCGACATCCTCGGTGCGCTCGGCGTGCGTTCGATCGTGGTGCTCTACAAGGGCGACATCGGGGCCATCGACGGCGACGATCCGTGTCCGAGCGGGGACGACGGAGCGGCGGCGATCGCGACGTCCGTCTCCCCCGACGTGGACCTCATCGTCACCTCCGACGGCGACCGGCACTTCAACTGCACCTACACCGACCCGGCGGGCAGGCCGCGCACCGTCGTGCAGGGTGCTTCGCACGGGCGCATCCTGTCGGTCGCCGACCTCGTCGTCGACCGGCAGAGCCGGGAGGTGCTGCGCGACCGAACCGTCGTGTTCACGCAGGTCGTCACGCACGACATCGATCCGGATCCGACCACTCTCGAGTTCGTCGACCGGGCAGTCGAGAAGTCGGCGGAGGTCGCGAACCGGTCCATCGCGCGCATCGGCGCCGACGTCACGCGCAGCGAGAGCCCGAGCGGAGAGTCGGCGCTGGGCAATCTGGTGGCCGACGCACAACTCGCGGCGACGCGGCATCTCGGCGCGCAGATCGCGCTGATGAACCCCGGCGGACTCCGCGGCGACCTCCTCGCCGGCGACGGCACCGTCTCGTACCGGGAGACCTACGCCGTGCAGCCCTTCGGGAGCATGCTGCAGGTGCTCGACCTCACCGGAGCCCAACTCGACGTGCTGCTCGAGCAGCAGTTTCAGGACAGCCCGGTCGGCTCGGAGGTCGAACGCATCCTGGCGCCCTCGCACAATCTGACCTACACGCTCGACCGCCTGGCGCCGCGCGGCGAACGGATCCGTTCGATCACGATCGACGGCGAGGCCGTCGACCCCGAGCGTGTGTACAAGGTCGTGATGAACAACTTCCTGGCCGGCGGCGGAGACGGTTTCACCGTGTGTACGGAAGCGCACGGACTGGTCGGCGCGGGCAAGGATCTCGACGCCCTCAACAACTATCTGGCGACCCGCTCACGCGTGGAGCCGCCGGCCGTCGACCGCATCCGCCTCCACTGAGACGGTGCCGTCGACGCGCGATCAGCGGAGTCGGAGTGCGTCGGCGAGGGTCGGCCACGCGGCCTTGATGTCGTCCTGCCAGTAGCCCCACGAATGCGTGCCCCACGGGCGGTAGACGACCTGCGCGGGGATACCGAGTTCGCGGAGGCGACGGTCGTAGGTGACGGTGCACACGAAGGTGCCGATCTCGAGCGGCGCGCCGACGGTGAGCACGTCCTGACCGGCGCCGAGATCGTGCGGGCCGAGCAGGCCGTTGCCGGTGCTGAGGAAGACCTCCTTGCCGCGCAGCTTCTCGGCGTGCAGGTAGGAGTCGTGCTCCTCCCATCGGGCGTCGTCGGGCGGTCCCCACATGTTGTCGGGGTTGCCGCCCTTGTACGCGACGGTTCCGCGGACGGTGTCGCGGGAGCGGTCGCTGGAGGTGTCGTAGCAACCGCTGAGCGCCGCGACTCCCTGGTAGAGGTCGGGATTGCGGGTGATCAGGGACATCGCCCCGGTGGCGCCCATCGACAGGCCCGCGACGGCGTTGGTGCCGTTGCCGTCGAACTCGGCGTCGATCAGCGGGGGTAGTTCCTCAGTCAGGAAGGTCTCCCACTTGTTGATCCCGAGCACGGGGTCGGGGTTGTTCCAGTCGGTGTAGTAGCTCGCGGTGCCACCCACGGGAAGGACGACGTTGGTGTTCTTGTCGGCGAAGAACTCCGCGATGTCGGTGCGTTGGGTCCACGTGCTCTCGCGGAATTCGGACTCCTCGCCGGCGCTGACGCCGTCGAGCAGGTAGAGGGTGGGGCGCGGCCCCGCCGAGGCCGGGTGCAGCACCTGCACCGGCACGACCCGGTTCATCGCGGCCGAGTGGACGAACAGCTTCGTCTGCCTGTCGCCGACCCGCTCGACATGGTCGATCCTGGCCGACACCGGCTGCACGTGCGCCGGTTGTGCATGGATCGGTTGGGCATGGGCGATCGTCGTGCCGGAGACCGGCACCATCAGGGCCACCGCTACAGCCGCCGCGCGTCTCTTCACCATCGAACTCCCCGTCCCCCGACGACCTGCAGTGATCTCACAGTCACTATCTGTACCCGGTCAAGCGGACCTGCACGCGACCCTAATATTCACGCTCCTATTCGTGACGAATCGGAGGATCCACGGCCGCGTCGCCCCCGCCGGGCGGCGGGAGCGACGCGTGGGAGAGCTGTGTCGGTCAGCGGAGGTGGTGCACCTCCTGCAACCCGTAGACCGGGGTCGGGAGGCCCTCGTAACGCGCCTTGAGTTGCAGCGCCAAGTAGAGCGAGTAGTGCCGCGACTGGTGCAGGTTGCCGCCGTGGAACCACAGGCCCTCCTGCTGCGTGGGCTTCCACATGTTGCGCTGCTCACCCTCCCAGGGGCCGGGGTCCTTGGTGGTGTCGGAGCCCAGGCCCCAGCACTTGCCCACCTTGTCGGCGACCTCCTGCGAGATCAGGTCGGCGACCCAGCCGTTCATCGAGCCGTAGCCGGTCGCGTAGACGACGAGATCGGCCTCGAGTTCGGTGCCGTCCTCGAGGATCACCGACGTCTCGGTGAGTTCGCGGACGTTGCCGTGGGCGAGCTTGATGTCGCCGTTCGCGACGAGTTCCGAGGCACCGACATCGATGTAGTAGCCGGATGCGCGACGCAGGTACTTCATGAACAGGCCCGAACCGTCGTCACCCCAGTCGTGCTGGAAGCCCGCCTTCTCGAGCCGGTCGTAGAACTCGGCGTCGCGTTCGCGGATCTTCTCGTAGATGGGGATCTGGAACTCGTGCATGATCCGGTACGGCAGGGACGCGAAGGTCAGGTCGGCCTTCTGGGTGGTGACGCCGGCGGCGAGGGCCCGCTCGGAGTACAGGTCGCCGAGACCGAGATCCATCAGCGAATCGGACCGGACGATGTGCGTCGACGAGCGCTGCACCATGGTGACGTCGGCGCCCACCTCCCACAGGGCACCGCAGATGTCGTGGGCACTGTTGTTGGCACCGATCACGACGGCCTTCTTGCCGGCGTAGGCGTCCGGACCCGGGTGGGCGCTGGAGTGGTGCTGCTCGCCGCGGAACAGGTCCATGCCGGGGAAGTCGGGGATGTTCGGCTTACCCGACATGCCGGTCGCGATGACGAGCTGCTTCGGCCGGAGGACCACCGGTTCGCCGTCGCGCAGGACGTTGACGGTCCATTCGCCCGTTGCCTCGTCGTAGCTCGCGGAGGTGCACTCCGACTTCGACCAGTAGGGGACCTCCATCACCTTCGTGTACATCTCGAGCCAGTCCGCGATCTTGTCCTTGGGCGCGAAGACCGGCCAGTTGTCGGGGAACGGCATGTACGGCAGGTGGTCGTACCAGACGGGGTCGTGCAGACACAGCGACTTGTAGCGGCTGCGCCACTGGTCGCCGGGACGGTCGTGCTTGTCGAGCACGATTGCGGGAACACCGAGCTGACGCAGGCGCGCACCGAGCGCGATACCGCCCTGACCACCACCGATGATCACGATGTAGGGCTGACGCGTGTAACCGAGTTCGCGTTCCTCGATCTCGCGCTGCTCCGACCACGTGACCCTCTGCTTGTCGGCGCCGTGCTTCGTGCCGCGGGGACGACGCGTGCCCTTGTTCTCCTCGTATCCCTTCAGCTCCTGCATCGTGGTCAGCAGCGTGAAGGCGCGGTCCTGGCCGCTCTCCTCGTCGCGCTTGAGACGCAGGTGGCCGACGCCGCGACCGACCGCGGTCTCGAACGCGATCCAGGCGCTGAGTACGCCGTCGTCGTCGCTCGCTGGTTCGGTGGTGCGGAAGCCGCTGGGATCGGTGTCGGCGAGTCGCGCGTGCAGCATGTCCGAGACGCCCTCGCGTCCCTCGACGGTCTTGAGGTTCCAGGTGAAGGCGACCAGGTCGCGCCAGAAGGAATCGGTGCCGAACAGGCCCGCAGCGGCGTCGACATCGCGCTGTGCGAGGGCGGTTTCGAAAGCTCGCAACCAGGCGTCGACGCGTTCGTCGGGCGTCGCGGTGCCGGAGGTCGTGGGCTTGTCGAGGGTGTCGGTCATGGTGAGTCCTTTCCCGTGGTGATGTGATCCAGGACACTCCCCGCGGCCGGTTCCCCGCAAGCGTTGCGTCACGTTGCACGGCGCCCCACTTGTGGCGCAGCACACATTTGCCACCTATGCTCCGAGGACGACGACGAAGAGGAGACCGTGACCACGTTCAGCGCGATCGCGCCCGGCACCGACCTGTCGCGCTACGCGCGCGAGTTGACGCGGATGCACGACGCGGTCATCGGCGGCGCCCGGTCACCCATGCGACCCCGTCCGCTCGTGTCCCGTTCGTGGCAGCGCGTGCTCGACGCGGGCCTCGATCCCACCGGCACCAACGAACGCAGCCGGCTGCCCGTCGCGGAGATCGAGCGACGTCGCCGCGCGTCCGCCCTCTCCGCGGTGATCGGCGATCTCGAGCAGGTCATCACACCCGTCGCCGACGCCTCGCATCTGCTGCTGGTGGTGACCGACGCCGACGGCGTGATCCTCTGGCGCAGCGGTTCGGCACCGATCCGGTCACGCGCCGACGCCCTCGGTTTCCAGGAGGGAACTGTGTGGACGGAGTCGACCGTCGGCACGAACGCCATCGGCACGGCGCTCGCGGAGGCCGCGCCCGTGCAGTTGTTCTCGGGTGAACACTTCGAGACGACCCAGCATCCCTGGTACTGCACCGCTGCGCCGATCCACGATCCGATCCGCGGCGACCTGCTGGGCATCGTCGACGTCAGCGGTCCCGCGCTGACCCTGCACCCGGCCATCATCGCCCTCGTCGACACCGCCGTCCGGCTCGCCGAAGCACAACTGTGGCGACGGCACGAGGTGCGACTCGAACGGCTGCGCACCGAGGCTGCTCCGTTGCTGTCGTCGACGCGGGGACCGGTGCTGCTCGTCGACGAGGACGGTTGGGTCGCGCACGCCTCCGGTATCGCCGCCGAGCGGGTCGCGGTTCCGCGGCACGCACGCCCACTGACAGTTCCCGGTATGGGACTGTGTGTGCCCGAGCGGCTTTCGCACGGCTGGCTGATCCGCGGCGCGGCCTCGTCGTCGCGCATGCGGATGGTGCTGCACGTGTCGTCGTCGCCCACAGTGGAGGTCTTCGGGGACGACGACTCGTGGCACAGCATCGTCACCGCACGCCAGGCCGAGATCCTGCTGTTGCTGCACGAGCGCGGCCCGGACGGCATGACGGTCGCAGCGCTCAGCCGGGCCCTCTACGGGGACGACGACCATGCCGTGTCGGTCCGCGCCGAGGTGTCGCGACTGCGACGCGCGATCGGGGACGTGATCGAGAGCAAGCCCTACCGGCTCGCCACCACCGTCGACCTGTCGCTGGATCTCGGTGCGGACGAACGCCTCGCCGACTCCGAGTTCGTCCGCCGGTCGGGGGCGCCGGGGGTGCGGGCACTCGGCGTCTACCGCTGACACGGCCGGGGGCATGTTTCCGCCCCTCGGGGACCGGGAACGCACCAGTGAACCCAAGTCGCCGAACATGCTGGAGACACAATGACCGTTCTCGTCGTCACGGACAGCCCCGAAGGTCCGGCACAGAAGATCGCCCGGCTCGTCGCCGACGCGCTGGGAGAGCGGGACATCGACGTCACCGTCGGTGACACCTCCGATCTCGAGCGGTCGGAAGAGTTCGAGGGCGTCGTCTTCGGAGGCGAGGTCGACGCCGGCGAGTACTCGCCCGACACCGTCGAACTGTTGTCGTCGCGGGCCTCCGGGCTGAGTCAGCAGCTCGTGTGGTTGTTCGCGGTGGGCGACGAAAGCACCGAGGACACAACGGATCTGGTGTCCGAACTCGCCGCGCTCGACTACCGGTCGTTCAGTCCGTCCGCAGGCGAGGACGAGGTGCGGTCGTGGGCCGCCTTCATCGCCGACGAGATCGACGGACACAGCTGAACCCGCACGTTCACCCGAGCGAAGGGCCACCATGCTCCACACGGATGTCGCACCGGGCGTGCATCGCCTCGCGCACGCCGACGTCAACGTCTACCTGATCGAGGACGACGCCGGAGTGACCGTCGTCGACACGGGACTACCCGCGACCGCTGGTCGCATCGAAGAGGCGATCTCACGCATCGGTCGCCGGATCGACGACGTGCAGGGAGTCGTCCTCACGCACGCCCACTTCGATCACGTCGGGTCGGCGAAGCGGCTGCGTGAACGGTGGCGGGTTCCGGTATGGGCGCATCGCGACGAGAAGTTCCTCGCCGCCCACCCCTATCGCTACCAGCACGAACGCAACCGGCTGCTCTATCCCGTTCGATATCCCGCCTGCATCCCCGTTCTCGCCCGGATGACCGTGGCCGGTGCGCTGTGGGTGCGCGGGGTCCACGACGTGACGCTCTTCCAGGACTCCCAACCGCTCGACCTGCCGGGCCGCCCCGTCCCCCTGCACACACCCGGCCACACCTACGGGCACTGTGCGCTGCATCTCCCGGACCGCGACACCGTGATCGTCGGCGACGCCATCGTCACCCTCGATCCGTACACGGGCAGGCACGGTCCGCAGATCGTCTCGGGTGCGGCGACCGCCGACAGCAGGACGGCCCTCGCCTCGCTGGCGGCCATCGCCGGCACCGGCGCGAAGCACGTCCTCGTCGGCCACGGTGAGCCCTGGCACGACGGTGCGGCCGCGGCCGTGGAACGAGCAGTGTCCGCCGGACCGAGCTGACAGATGTGATCGGTCCACGGGAACCGGGGACATGCCCGCACGGCGCGGGCACACCGGCCGCATGAATGCTCTCGGTGCCACTCTTCTGACCGGCGTCGCCGACCCGAAGCTCGAGGCTTTCTCACGGTTCGACGGAAGCTGGGGACGAGGGGCGCACCTGGATCCTCGAGGAGAAGATGGTCGCCACCCGGCGGTAGAAACGAGAAGAGGCTCCGACTCCCTGACGGGTTCCGGAACCTCTTCCGTGGCGGAAGCGGAGGGATTTGAACTCTCCCGAACCTCCAGGTCACCGAGCCGAAAACCTCACTACCTGCGATTTCGCCGCTTTCGAGACCCTGCCGAATCACACCGAATCAACGGCAGGTGTGCCCAAAATGTGCCCACACCGACTACTGCGAACGGGAAGCGGCCCACTCGACGTAGTCACACGCAAACGGCGCCAGCGCGAAGTACGTGGGTTCAGCACCGCCTGCACTCGTTTGCAGGACCCCGCCAACTAGGTTCGGGTTCTGAATTGCACCCTTGTGTTCCTGAGGGATCTTCCGTCCCTTGCGAGCCGTCACTACGTTCCGCACGTGTTCAGGCAGATCCGTCCACCACCGATCCATTTTCTCCTTCAGTAGAGCGATCAGATCGGCCTTGCTGGGCGAAAGCCTGAAGCCGTCAGGCCCTTCCTCCGAAGCCACCCAGTAGGAGGCGTACACCGAGCCTCCGCTGTGCACGAGCTCTGGAACATACTCGGCCGGAATCACCCCGTGAGGGTCCTCAAGTAAGGCGTGGCGAACGGTCGGGGAAAGACCCGACCAGGCGAACCCAATCTCTTTATCACTCATACGGCGCAACGTACCCGGAGGTACGAGATTTTGCGCCGCATGACCGCAGCGTCGATCCTGTGGCGCTCTGTATCGCACACAGACAAAGCAGCGGCGGATGCACTACCCCTACCCGTCTGCTTCCAGGGTCGGGTTGTCTGCCCAGGTGCGATACAACTTGTGGATTCCGCCCGTCGCTAGGAGTCGGTCCTTGTAGTCGTCACACGCGGGTGTCGCACCCATCTCGATACACCCTTCAATCACCTCTTCTAGAACGGCTCGCCCACTCGGGATATGCGCAGCCAAGTCGAAGGAAGGATGGATGTGCGGACGTCGCTCGGGACTGTTTCCCTTGGGGTGCCAATGCCACCTAATTTCGTGGCCGGCATCTAGTACCACCTTGTATAGGTACTCTCGGGTGGACACTCGGTACCGCTCGCCCGTCACATCGAAGTGCTCATCGCTCGTTTCAACCAACTCATAGCGCTGGGAAGCCCAGAACCTGCCGAAGCCTCTTAGGGTCATCCCCTCCGGCCCGTTGAGCGTCCAGGCTCCAAAGTCGCCGACCCGGCGCACTTGCCCAGATGTATAGATCTTGGCGACGCCTGCGAAACAAGAAACTGCCTGTTGGATCGGTCCTATATAGGCGCGGAGCGCATCTGGCACGGTCCGCCCCGGCATGCGCGTTACTCCGCGGCGTTACGGGCAAACGGGAGTGCTATGGCCACCTCTGCGAGGCCTGGGATGCTGTCCCAGTCAACTCCCTCGAACTCTCCGGTATCCCACCGGCGCAGAAACTCAGTACCGGTGATGCTCATGTACGCCTGCGCAATCCGGTCAAAAAGGTCAGCCGAATCATGGGAATCCAAGACGACCACCTCGCTGTGCGAATCACTGATGACAGCCATGTCTCCCACCCTTCTCCATTACGCGTGTCCTCGGCCTACCTGACCGATTATCCACAGTGAACATCTTGTATACCTGGGATTACTCATGATGGCATCCACCGCCGACAACTTTTCAATGAGGGGGGTCGCCGTCACCTAATCCATCGACACTCCCCCACGCCGTCGGCGGCGTTCCTCCGCCGCAGCAGCCGGCGAAAAACCCGGCATACCCTGCGCCCACTCATCACGCCGCTGTTTCCACTCCAACCACTCAGCGCGAATCGAAGCCTGCACCAGCTCGTCGTTGTGGACGCCACGACCGAACGCCAACACCCAATCCGGCCACTGCTCCGGCGACACGAACCGGGAAGGCCGGCCAACCGAACGCGCCATCAGTTCGCCGCCCGATGCCAACGAGCCTGAGCCGCCCTCTGATGCCGCTTCGACTTCGACGGACCCACCTCATCCGGGGCCAACCGGTCCAGCAGCTGCACCACCAGGCGGTCGAGAGCACGGATCTCAGCGGAGAACTTCACCACCTTATTGCCGTTCGGGTCCTCGGCTTTCAGCTCCGAGGCGAGCAACCTCCGCAGGTCCTCCGCCCGATCCACCGTCAGACCGGCACGCTCGAGCGCGGCCTCCTCCGCTTCGCTCCACACGAGCTGTTCGCCACGCTCCTGCGAAGCACGCTCCAACGCAGCGTTCTGCGCGGCCACCAGGCGCTTGCCCGCCGCGGTCCTCGGTTGCCTCATCCTGGGAGTCCTTTCCATCGTTGTGGGATTCGTGTTGCATTGCAGCGACAGCGAGCCGCAAAGCCGTAGGGTGTCCGCTGCGGTGCCGTCAGGACCCCCCGGGTGGGGGGCGTCAGATCAGTCCTGGATGCTGCCCGCGGCGGTGGTTGCCGCGTCGGGCGCGTCGAGTTTGTTCTCTGGTGTAGTGGTCGTGGCAGCGGCCGCACAGGGATCGCAGGTTCTCGAGGTCGTCTGTTCCGCCGTCGTTTTTGCTGATGATGTGATCGACTTCTACGGCGGGCGCGGTGCAGTCGACACAGCGGTTCCCGTCTCGGGTGAGTGCTCGTTGGCGTTGGTTGCGCCATTGGCGGGTTGATCCGCTGGCCCATGATTTGCTCATCGTGCCTCGTTGTCGTCGTTGTTGTGGGTGGGCCGTCCAGTCAGGAGACGGCCCACCCGGTTTCCCACGCTGGCGACCGGTGCGTGGGAGGTGTGTGGGGTTAGAGCCCGACGCTCATGCGCCTGCGGTTGGCGGCGCGGGCGTTCTCCTGCTCGGCTCGGTATGCCTCTTGTCGCTGCTGCAGGAGTTGGGTGAGTTCGGTTTCGGTGGGTAGCCACGGGGTGTTGCCGGCGCGGATCGCTGCGAGGTAGGTGTCGACATCGCGGGTGTCTGCGGTGGGCAGATCAGGGTTGCGCCAGTCGCGGGCTGCGACGTTGGTCAGGTTGTACAGGGCTCGGTGCAGCTCGTGTGCCTTGCGGATGGTGTCGAGATGCAGTGGTGCTTGGGCGAGCTTGGTTGCGTCGTCGGTGCGGCGTGCCCGCAACAGCTTCTCCACGGTGTCGTGCGGGGTGACCTGTGTAGCGAGTGTGGTGAGTTCTTCCACGGCCGGGTCGAACCATACGCGGCGTACCTCTCGGAGGATGTCGTCGGCGTGCTGGTGTGCGACCGCGACATAGGCGGTGGTGGCTGCTTCCACTGCTGCGGAGTACACGCGGTGTTTTTCGTTGATGGTGACGAGTTCGGCCCATGCGGTGGCTTTGATGTTGTTGCCGTCGAGCAGGTCCGAGACGATGCGGTTGCGGAGCTGGTCGGGGGTGTCGAGTTCGCTGGTGTCGGTGGCGAGCTGTGTGAGGCGGTCTCGTGCTTCGGTGAGGGGCGCGGGGATGCGTCCACCGTCGTGTTCGAGCTTGCTGAGGGTGCGGTCGAGTAGGTTCTGCTGTCCGCGGGTCAGTCCGTTACTCACTGCTGGGTCTCCGTTCGCTGGAATCCGAGGATGGCGGCGGCTCGGGCCTGCTCGTCGTCGGTGGGTGCGGTGTAGCCAGCGTTGTGGTTGCGGGCTTCGCTGATGGTGGAGGCGAGCTCGTCGTCGGTCATGGCGGCGAGCATGTCGAGTAGTTCGTGCCGTGTGGGTTTCATGCGGCCCGTCCTTTCAGGTGTTCGGTGACGGCGGTGCGTGGGATGAGCCAGCGGCCTGCGTGGAGGTGTCCGTCGAGTTGGGGTGCGAGGCGCCGTGCTTGGCGTTGGCTGCATCCGAGCATTCGTGCCGTCTCCTGTACGTCGATCAGTTCGGTTGAAGTGTGTTGTGCGCGTGTGGGTTCGGTGTCCGTGGTTCCGGGTTCGGTCACGGCTGCTGCGAGTTCGGCGAGTTCTCGGGGGACGGGGTAGCCGTTGCGGTGCCGGGCTGCGATGGCGACTCGTACGGCGTACCGCACGGCGTTGAGTGCGTCTCCGGTGAGGAGGACGACTCCGGGGGCGAGGTGTTGCACGGTCATGCTCGGCCTTCCCGTAGTTGTTCGGCGGCGTCGACGAGCTGGTCTGCGAGGGCGATCGCTTCGGATGACCTCATGGCGATGGAGACTCCGCTGAACTCGAAGAGCACCGGGAAGGGTGTTCCCGGGTTGGCGGTCACTCGTGCCTTGCTGCGGTGGACGACGAGTCTCATACTGCGGGGGTGTCCTTTCGTCCGGGGCGGCCGGGCAGGCCGTGGACCTTGCCGCCCCATATCCCGAGGGGATGGTCTTGTTCGCTTGCTGCGGTTCGGCACAGGCCCTGGACGGGGCAGCGGGTGCATTCGGTTCGTGCCCACGCCAGACGCGCCGACCGGGCCTCGGCGGTCTCGTCGTCGAGTTCGGCATCGAACAGCGGGGATCGGCCGGCGCATCTGGCACCGGTGAGACGTTCATCGACGAGGCTTGCGATGGGATCGGGGATCTGCGGAGATCGGGCGGTCCGCGTCATGCTGCGTCACCTCCAAACAGTTCGGTGCGATGGTTTGCGCGTCGTTCACAGTCGGGGTGCATGGCCATGCCGGTGGCTACTCCGTCGAGGGGAAAACCACACTCGGGGCACCCCGGAATTGCAGTCAGGTCGCCAGTGGGGCCATTCACGAATGTGTGGCCCGACTGCGAATCAGCCACAGTGGGGCCACACTGTTTCCGCAGGTCATCCCCAGTTGGGCCAGTGGGGCCAGTCGGGCCATGCATGAGATCTGACTGTTCGTCGTGGCCCGACTGTATGGGCAGTGCCCATCGGGTCGTTCTCGGGAATCCTTCGGTCGTGTAGACGACACCGAGTTCCTTCGCGGCGCGCTTGAGTGTGCGTTCGGCGATGCCGGCCTTTCGGGCGTCGTTCTTCACGTCCTTGCCGGGGGTGCGACCGTGCTCGGTGAGGTAGTCCTCGAGCCATGCCGCGGCTTCGCTGCGATCCTCGCGGTCGGTCCCGTCCGGCTCGGCGAGTAGTTCTCGGGCGTCACGATTGGTTTCCCCCAGCCAGTGCAGCGCGCCGACTTCGGTGTCCCCGTCCTCGGTCGTGATGGTCGTCGAGACAATCTCAGCTTCCATCGATCGGGTGCGCGGCGCGAGGTTGCCCTTGGTGTTGGTGACGACGAGGTTGCCGGTCTCGTCGTCCTTGGCGACCGAGAGCACCGAGCGAGCCACCTGAGACCAGGCGATCGATCCGAGGATGAGTTTTCCGGTGTCGGCCCCGTCCCTCTTCCCGAAGTGGCACAGCCCGAACACCACGCAGCCCTGCCGGGAAGCGAGCTGCGCGAGTGGTTCGAGGTACTGCCGGACCGCGCGGTCGTCCTTGCCGGACAGTTCCGAGGACATGCTCGAGGTGGCGGCGTCGAGGACCACGAATGCCACCTGGTGCTGCGCGATGACCTTTTCGAGCGCGAGGGTGTCGAGCGGCAGGATCAGTGTTCCCGAGTCGGTGTGTGAGGTCTCCACGTCGACGAACAGCACCCGCTCCATGTCGGCCCCGGCGGCTTTGAGTCGCGGGGCGACGGTGAACTCTCGCGAGTCCTCAGAGTGCACGTAGAGCACGTTTCGGGGTGTGCCGTGCAACTCCCCCTCGAGCTGGCCGCGGGTGACCTGAGCACAGATCTGAGCGGCGATGGTGGACTTACCGAGCCCTTCGCGGCCGGCAAGCAGGGTGAGGGACCCGGCGGGAATCCAATGCTCCATGACCCACTTGACGCGCTGCATCTTCACGTCGGCTCCGCGGGTGACTTTCAGTCGGCGTCCGGCGTTGCCGTCCAGGTCGACAACCACGAGCTCGTCGAGTCCGTATCCGGCTGCGATGTGGTCGGCGGCGTCCTTCCCCGATGCCGCCTGCGTCACCACCACACCCGCGGCGATCGGTTCCACGATCTCGTGCACCTGCATCGCGTGCTTGCGGCCGGGTTCGTCGTCGTCGGCGACGATCACCACGGTGTGACCGGTCAGCGGTGCCCAGTCGAACAGGCGAGCCTTTCCAGCGCCCATAGCCGAGCACACGGCGACACCACCGACGGATTCGATGGCCTGTACGTCCTTCTCGCCTTCGACGACGTAGACGGGTGTGCCGGTGGCGAGCTGGTCCAAGTTTTCGACGCGGTAGAGGTCTCGACCCTTGGTGTTTCCGGCCTGCCGGAACTTCTTGCGGCCGTTGTCGTCGTAGGTGCGGTGTACGGTGCGGCCGTCCCGGTAGGTGTAGCTGGCGCCGGCGGTGTCGTCGAACAGGTCCCGCATGGTCAGCCCTACTGCGTCGAGTACGGACTGTTTGTCGTCGGCGTGGCTGTTCATCAGTACCTGGTCGGAGATCTGCCGGAAGGTCACCGACCGATCTGTCGGCGAGTGTCCGGGGGCCTGAGCGGATGCGGTGTCGCCGGGGCCGTCCTTCCAGATGAGTCCCTGGTCGCGCCAGCGGTCGCGGAGGCGATCGAGTGCCCTCATGCGGCCTCACCGTCGATCCGGGCGTTAGTGCGGCGCCAAACCCGTGCGGGGGCATCCCAATCGCCGTCTGCAGCACGTGGGCCGTACCCGTGGAATTCGATGTATCCGCGACGGTTCAGCTCTCGCACGAGGGCTCCCAGGCGGCACGGCTTGTCATTCGCGTGCGGCGGCAGGTAGAGCGCCATCTGTGCGGCTGTGAACGTCGTTCCGGAAGGTTGGTGTGCGATCCACTGCTGTGCCACGGCGAGCAGGTCGCGGTGGGCTGCGTTGAATGCGCTGTCTGGTCCGTCCGCGCTAGAGTTGTTGTGACGCATGGCGTTGCGTCGTCCTTTCGTTTCTGCGCGGCCGGGGAGTTTGTCGACTCCCCGGCCGCATCGGGAAGATTTCTTTGGTTCCCATTTCGCAGAGGTGCGGGGATGTGCGAATCGGGACAGCGGGTTACGTCACGGGATGCGTCTCCTGCCTGTGTGGAGCGCTTCGGTGAGGTGGTCGCGTTCGAGGTGGGGGCGTCGGCGCATCGCAGTCGAGGCGTCCTCTCCGAACCCGTCACGGTCAGTGGCCTGCCGGTCGACGATGTGCGCGAGGATCAGGGCGATGTTCTCGGCGAAGAGGGCGACGACGAGGAAGAGTTCGAGGTCGGTCACTGTCCGGCCTCCGTGATGTACTGGTACGCCGTCGTGATCGCGTTCGTCACCTGTTGGAAGTCCTCGAGCTGGTCGGGGAGGATGCACAGGTCGTGGAACATTTCGCCGCCCTGCATCCCGGTCGAGTCGATGGTGATTTCGACTTCGCTGTGAGGCCGGCCCTGTTCGATGCTGTCGTGTCGCCACACTTGGGCGGTGAACACGCCGCGGGTGACCTCGGCGAGAAGGAAGTTGTGCCCGTCGCGCCAATCGGCATCGGGTCCGAGGGTTTCGAGATTCTGGTAAACCGTGGGGATCGGATCGACGAGGATTCCTTCGGGTGCGTAGTCGATGGTGTCGGCCGCGGGTTCGTCCTCGGGCACCGGCTGGTCGGATCGAAGGATTTGGTACTCGACTTCGAGGCCGACTGTGGTGGTCATGCGTACGTAGTCGCCGGTGGTGACGGTGTATTCGATTGCGTCCCATCCGAACCGTCGGGTCACGTCGGCGTTGATCAAGGCGATCGCGCCGGAGAAGTCCTGGGCGTGAGCGACGATCTGCTGTAGCCCGGCGACGATCAGGCGCACCATGTAGCTCTGGGGGTCGGTAGACTGCATGTCAGAATCTCCTGCTTCCTGGTTGGTGGATTCGTTGCCCTCGATGCCCTGGCCGGCATCGGGGGCGTTCTCATTCGGTCGCTCGGTGTAGTCGTGTTCGACTCCGAGCAAGTGGTGTAGGCGACGGGGGTAATCGCACCTGACACAGGTCGGTTCGGCGCCGAAGTAGCCGGCCATCATGCAGCACCGGGACGATCGTCGGTGCGCTGCATGAGATTCGCCTCGGTCCAGGCGTAGACATCCGCCCAGCGGTAGAGAACGCGGCGACCGTGCTTCACGAACTTCGGGCCGATACCGCGATAGCGGTCGTTGGCAAGCTTCGCTGTAGTGGTCCGCAGATATCCGGCGACTTCCTCGGCCGTGGCGAGCGGTGATTCTGTCATCTTCCTCGGTCCTCCTCGTCTCTGATTGGGTGATTTATCACCCGCGCATTCCGTTGTACAGTGAGTGAGCGCGATATGCAAGACCCAGTCACGACAGAGTGTTGAAAAACCCGCTCACAACGAGGCACGCTTAGCGAATGCCGAAGATCAGTAAGAGGTCGACACCCATGCCAAACCACGAGGTCGCACCGGGACTACTCGGCTACGAAGAACTCGAGGTCACCTCGGGGCCAGACGACGGGCTGGCTTATAACGTGACCGCAAGAATTGAGCCGAACGGCGGAAAGTACGTCGTCACAAGACTCGTCGCAGAGCAGCTGCCCGATGGTCCACCGATCCAACGGGGAGAACTTGCGAAGATCTCGATGGAGCCGTTCATCCGAGAAGCGGCGCGAGAGATCAGCGTTGCCACGGGCGAGAACACCAGCCGGCCAATCGCAAGCGCACCCGAGTTCTGGGACCGCATCGAACTCGACAAGACGATCACAGACGAAGACCTTCCCCAGCTCGCAGCGCTGTACCGATGGATTCGGCTGCAGGACGGTCGGCCGACGACTGTGATGTCACGCGACTTCGCCGTATCCCCTGCCACCGTGCGCCGGTGGCTCGTTCGGGCGGTCGAGGCTGGATATCTCACTCAGGACGAACGGACCAAGTAATCGATGGCGACGATTGAGTCCTACGACACCGCGGCCGGCAAGCGGTACATGGTTCGCTTCCGCACGCCCGATCGCGTCCAGTCGAAGAAACGCGGCTTCAGGACGAAGCGGGACGCCGAACGGTTCGCGGCCACCGTGGAGGTCGAGAAGATGCGCGGCGAGTACGTGCCGCCGTCCCTCGGCCGCATCACCGTCGGCGAGCTGGCGCCGGAGTGGCTGGCGCGCAAGAAGGTCGACACGAAAGCCTCGACGTACAACGCAATCGATTCATCGTGGCGTACGCACGTCGAACCGCGGTGGTCGTCCACACGGATCGCTGACATCAAGCTCGGCACGGTCGAACGGTGGATCGCCGACATGGGGCGCGACGAGCTCGACGACGACGGAGAGATCGCCGTGAAGGGATCCGGGGCCACCGTGGTGATCCGTGCATACGGGGTCCTCGCGGGGATCCTCGACGACGCGGTGAAGAACGGGCGGATCGTGAAGAACCCGGCCCGCGGAGTCGAGAACCTGCCACGGAAGTCGAAGCGCCGACACAAGTACCTCACGGCCGACGACGTGGCGTCGCTGGCACACGAGGCCGGCCGAAACAGTGCGCTCGTCCTGGTGCTCGCCTACTGCGGACTTCGGTGGGGTGAGGCGATCGGGCTACGGGTACGGGACATCGACTTCCTGCGGCGGCGCCTCACCGTGCACGAGAACGCAGTCCAGGTCAGAACGAAGCACGTCGTCGGCACCACGAAGGGCGACAAGGTCCGATCCGTGCCGGTGCCGGCCTTTGTCCTCGACGAGCTGGCGAAACAGTGCGAGGGACGCGGCCGCGACGATCTCGTCTTCCCGGGCCGTGACGGAAAGCACATGCGTCGACCGGTCAGCCACAGCGGATGGTTCGAGCTGGCAGTGAAGCGCGCGGGAATCGAACGCGTGACTCCGCACGATCTACGGCACACAGCGGCATCTCTGGCTGTCGCGGCCGGAGTGAACGTGAAGGCCCTCCAGCGGATGCTTGGGCACGCCTCGGCAGCGATGACACTCGACACGTACAGCGACCTGTTCGACGAGGATCTGGACGCCGTTGCGGTCGTGCTCGATCACGCCTACTCGACAGCCGGTGTGCCCAAAATGTGCCCACCAGGCACTGACGAGCACGCCCCTCGGACACAAAAAAGCTCCTCACCTGCGTGAACAAGTGAGGAGCTTCGGCGGAAGCGGAGGGATTTGAACCCCCGTTGGTGTTACCCAAGCTCGCTTTCAAGGCGAGTGCATTCGGCCGCTCTGCCACGCTTCCGTGGCAGATCCTAACCGCTCCGCGCAAGCAGGGCATAACCGATTCGCGACCTCAGCGGTCGGCCAGAGTGTGCTCGACGCGCGCGAAGACCCGCGCCAGCATGTCGAGCTCGTCGGCCGACAGCAGGTCGATGAGGTAGTTGCGCACGTCGTCGACGTGGGTGGGGGCGGCCTCCGCCAGACGCCGCCTGCCTTCGTCGGTGATGGTGGCGAGCACACCGCGACCGTCGTCGGGGCACGAGCTGCGCACGACCATCTTCTCCTGCTCCATCCGCCGGATCTGATGGGTGAGCCGGCTGCGTGAGGAGAGCACGCCGTCGGCGAGATCGCTCATGCGCAGGGCGCCCTCGGGGGCTTCGGAGAGCATGACCAGGATCCGATATTCCGCCAGCGACAGGTCGTGTCGGTCGTTGAGAGACCGACTGAGGGCGCTCATGAGACGGTTGTTGCCGTCCATGTAGAGACGCCAGGCCTCCTGCTCCTTTGCGGTCAGCCACTTGGGTTCGTCTCGTTCGCTGGTCACGCCGGGAGTGTAATGCCGACGGCCCGATCCGGTTACCGCACGGTAGCTTCGAGCAGGTGAGCGCGCGGCGAGCGGCGTGATCGTCTCCTCACTGCCCCGCACGCGATAGCGTCGAACACATGTATGCAATCGTCGCCACCGAACCCGGTGGTCCAGAAGTTCTCCGGTGGACCGAGCAGCCCGACCCGGACCTGCCTCCCGGGCACGTACTTCTCGATGTCGCGGCGACCGCGGTCAACCGCGCCGACCTGCTGCAACGGCGCGGCCTCTACCCGCCGCCCCCGGGGGCGAGCGACATCCTGGGCCTCGAATGCTCCGGAGTGATCTCCGAACTCGGCGAGGGTGTGACGGGCTGGAACATCGGCGACAAGGTCTGTGCCCTCCTCACCGGTGGCGGTTACGCCGAGAAGGTCGCGGTCCCTGCCTCCCAGCTGCTGCCCGTCCCGAAGGGCATGGACATCGCGGTCGCCGCGTCGCTTCCCGAGATCGCGTGCACGGTGTGGTCGAACGTCGTGATGACCGCCGGCCTGAAGCGCGGCGACGTCCTGCTCGTCCACGGTGGCGGCGGAGGCATCGGCACACATGCCATCCAGGTGGGCAAGGCGCTCGGCGCGAAGGTGGCGGTGACGGCCTCGGCCGGCAAACTCGACCGCTGCCGCGAACTCGGCGCCGACCTGGCGATCGACTACCGCGAACAGGACTTCGTCTCCGAGGTGCGCACTGCCTTCGGTGGCGCCGACGTGGTGCTCGACAACATGGGTGCGAAGTACCTGTCCCGGAACATCGACGTCCTCGCTCCGGACGGACGGCTCGTCGTCATCGGCATGCAGGGTGGCACGAAGGGTGAACTGCACCTCGGCAAGTTGCTCGCCAAGCGCGGTCACGTCATCGCGACCGGTCTGCGCGGCCGTCCGGACTCGGGGCCGTCGGGCAAGAGCGCGATCATCGACTCCGTGCGCGCCGATCTGTGGCCGCTCATCGAGGAGGCGAAGGTCCATCCCGTCGTGCACGCCGAGCTGCCGATCACCGAGGCGGCACAGGCGCACGAACTGCTCGACAGCCCCGAGACCGTCGGGAAGGTCGTGCTGCGGATCGAACGGAACTAGAGGTTGCGGAGCTCACGGACGAGCTGATCGACCTCGAAGCTCGTGGTGTAGGGGGCGAGGCCGATGCTCACCGCTCCCCCTTCGTCGCTGACGCCGAGGGAGTCGAGGAGCCGGCTCGATCCGCGGGTGCTCGCCACCGTCGCGATGCGGCGGTCGGCAAGATGCGCGGCGACCTTCTCGGCCGGGACCCCGTCGACGGTGAAGCTGAGGGTGGGGACGCGGCTCGACGCGCGGCCGAGCACGATCACGCCGGTGAGACTGTCGAGCTGTCGCATCAGACGGTCGAACAGCACGTCCTGGTAGTTCTGCATCGAGCTGATCGAGATGTCGAGACGCTCGCGGCGCGAGCCGGTGGCGTCGTCGTCCAGTGAGGCCATGAAGTCGATGGACGCGGGGATACCGGCGAGCAGACCGAACTGGTGACCGCCCACCTCGAGGCGTTCGGCGCCGCGCGCGTGCGGGTTCAGCGACATGGCCGGAACCCGTTCGAGATGCGCGGGGTCGGAGAAGACGAGCGCACCGATCTGCGGGCCGCCCCACGAGGCGATGTCGACGGTGATGACGTCGGCGCCGAGATCGTCGATGTCGACGTGGGCGTAGGGGGCAGCGCCCGCGGCGTCGACGACCATGAGCCCACCGACCTCGTGGACGAGATCCGCGACGACCCGCACGTCGGGCGCGGTGCCGACGATCGACGACGCCGCGGTGAGCGCGACGAGCCGGGTGGTGGGCGTGACGAGTTCCTCGTACTGCCAGGTGGGCAGCTCGCACGTCTCGATCTCGACCTCGGCCCAGCGCACCTGCGCGCCGTAGCGGCTCGCGACCCGCAACCAGGGAGCGATGTTCGCCTCGTCGTCGAGCCGTGAGAGCACCATGCCGGTGCCGAGCCCGAGGCGGGAACTGAGTGCTTCGGCGAGCCAGGCGAGCAACACCGCGTGGCTCGGGCCCAGGACGACCCCGTCCGGATCGGCACCCACGAGTTCCGCGACCGCGACGCGCGCCTCCTGGAGGATCGCGGCGCTGCGACGTGACGACAGGTGCCGTCCGGTCGACGACGCGGCCGAGTTGCGGAAGGCAGTGGACACGGTGCGCGACACCACATCGGGGATCTGCATACCGGCCCGTGGATCGAGATGGATCCACCCGTCCCCGAGCGAGGGGATCAACCCCCGGATCCGGGCAACGTCGTAAGCCATGGCAGACACTCTAGGTCCCGATGTCAATGGGACGCGCCGTACCTGCACTCGGCGTTGCCCTCTCGGTAGGCTCGATCGGGGTACCCGGCACTCCGGGTCCCTCGGGTAACCGGGCACCCCCGAGGTGGGAAAGGGAGAATGGAGCCATGACGCATCCGGACAACGACCAGGTTCTCGTGATCGGCCCCGACGGCCGGCCCATCCGTGTCTCCCGCGAGGAGGCGACCCGCGTGGAGGCCGACGGCCGGCCGGAGGAGGAGAAGACCGAGAACGGCGGCGAATCCCTGGCCGACATGGTCGAGCAGCCGGCGAAGGTCATGCGGATCGGCACCATGATCAAACAGCTCCTCGAAGAGGTGAAGGCCGCGCCGCTCGACGACGCCAGCCGCACCCGGCTCAAGGACATCCACCTGTCGTCCATCCGCGAACTCGGTCAGGGCCTCGCCCCCGATCTGCGGGAGGAACTCGAGCGGCTCGCGCTGCCCTTCGGTGAGGACGCGGTGCCCTCCGACGCCGAGCTGCGCATCGCGCAGGCTCAGCTCGTCGGTTGGCTCGAAGGTCTGTTCCACGGCATCCAGACAGCGCTGTTCGCTCAGCAGATGGCGGCTCGTGCCCAGCTCGAGCAGATGCGTCAGGGAGCGCTTCCTCCCGGCGTCGCGCAGGCCGGTCGCGGCCAGAACGATCAATCGTTTCCCGGTCAGACCCACCCCGGAACCGGCCAGTACCTGTAGTCCCACCGGGTACGCCCCGGGACTCGGGTATCGGCGCGACGGGTACGCTCGGGTCCCGTGTCAGCGTCTGGAGCAGCATCGTGAGTCGGGTCAGCATCGAAACGCGCGGCGCGTGCGTCGACTTTCCCATCTTCGACGCCAAGACCCGGTCCTTGAAGAAGGCCTTCCTGGGTAAGGCGGGCGGGGCGATCGGCCGCAACGACTCCGATGTCGTGGTCGTCGAGGCTCTGCGCGACATCACGATGTCGTTGAAGGAAGGCGACCGCGTCGGGCTCGTCGGCCACAACGGTGCCGGCAAGTCGACGCTGCTGCGTCTGCTCTCCGGGATCTACGAGCCCACGCGCGGCCACGCTCGGGTGAAGGGTCGCGTCGCGCCGGTGTTCGACCTCGGCGTCGGCATGGACCCGGAGATCTCCGGCTACGAGAACATCATCATCCGCGGCATGTTCCTCGGGATGAGCCGCAAGCAGATGCTGGCCAAGGTCGACGAGATCGCGGACTTCACCGAGCTCGGCGACTACCTCAACATGCCGCTGCGCACCTACTCGACCGGTATGCGGGTGCGTGTCGCGCTCGGCGTGGTAACCAGCATCGATCCCGAGATCCTGCTGCTCGACGAGGGCATCGGCGCGGTCGACGCGGAGTTCATGAAGAAGGCGCGGGTGCGTCTGCAGGATCTCGTCGCGCGCTCGGGCATCCTCGTGTTCGCCAGCCATTCGAACGAGTTCCTCGCCCAACTGTGCGACCAGGCGATGTGGATCGACCACGGCCAGATCCGCGAGCAGGGCGACATCGAGCACGTGGTGCGCGCCTACGAGGGCGACGAGGCCGGCGATCACGTGCGCACGATCCTCCACGAGCTCGAGCGTGAGCGGATCGCGAAGTCCGCCCCCGACGCCGCGGCCTCGACGGGTTCGAACGGTGGCTGACGAACGGATCATCGGCGTCGTCGTCACACACCGCCGACGCGAACTGCTGGCGGATTCGCTGAAAGTTCTTGCCTCGCAGTCCCGTCCGCTCGACCATCTCGTGGTGGTCGACAACGGCGACGAGGACGCGGTGCGTGAGCTCGTCGACGCGGTGGACCTGCCCACGAGTTATCTCGGCTCGAAGCACAATCTCGGTGGAGCAGGCGGCTTCGCCCTCGGCATCCTGTACGCGCTGTCGCTGGGAGCCGACCGGGTGTGGCTCGCCGACGACGACGGCCGCCCAGAGGGACCGGACGTGCTCGCGACGCTGCTCGACTGCGCGCAACGCAACGGCCTGGCCGAGGTGTCGCCGGTCGTGTGCGACATCGCGCAACCCGACCGCCTCGCCTTCCCGCTGCGTCGCGGTGTGGTGTGGCGGCGGTGGCGGCACGAACTCGGCGACGAGGACCTGTTGCCCGGCATCGCCTCGCTGTTCAACGGTGCGCTCTTCACCGCCGCGGCGATCGACGCGGTGGGTGTGCCCGACCTGCGCCTGTTCGTCCGTGGCGATGAGGTCGAGGTGCACCGGCGTCTCGTCCGCTCGGGACTGCCGTTCGGCACCTGCCTGCAGACGGCCTATCTGCACCCGGACGGTGCCGACGAGTTCAAGCCGATTCTCGGCGGCCGGATGCACACGCAGTATCCGGACAACGACACCAAGCGCTTCTTCACCTACCGCAACCGCGGCTACCTGCTGTCGCAGCCGGGACTGCGCCGGTTGCTGCCCCAGGAATGGGTGCGGTTCGGCTGGTACTTCCTGATCACGCGCCGCGACCCGGCCGGTCTGCGCGAGTGGATCCGGTTGCGCAGACTCGGGCGCGAGGAGAGATTCGAACGCCCCTGACGGTGCCGTCGCTCAGTCGGTGATGACCGTCTGCGCTGCGATCTCCTTGAGTTTCGCGTTCGCCCAGCGCAGTTGGCGCAGGGTCTGCGGATGGCAGCGTTCGGAGAGGGCGAGCAGTTCGCGGTCGCTCAGGGCCTGCGCCGTCTGGGCGAGGATCTCCCAGTCGAGTGAGACACCCGCCGCCCTGCGGTGCACGGTGCGCAGGTCCCGCAGCAGCAGGACACTCGGGGTGTGTCGGCGTCCGAGCATCTCGCTTCCCTTCCGCCGCACCTCAGCGAGCACCTCGTGGACGCCCTGAGGCTCGTCGTCGAGGTCGAGGTCGTAGTCGTGGCCGGCGCGGGCGAGTTCGCGCACATGCTGCTGCGACCAGCCGGCGATGTCACGCGCAACGTGGAAGATCTCGTGGTCGACCTTGTGCCGGTCCGCCGTGCGCAGCAGTTCGGTCGCCAGGTCGTTCTCCGAGCGGTGCAGTTCGCGGATCGCCAGGGAGACCTTGTTCATCGCGGTCCTCCGTCGTCGAGCGTCTCGGTGATCTCGGCGTCCGGCCCACCCGAGGTGGCGGGCACGCTGCCGGAGACCGGTGCCGAGGCGGTGGTGGTCGGTGCCGCGGACGGCCCGCCCTCGGCGACGGCGACCCGTTCGGCGCGCGCGGCGCCCGACTTGAACAGGGGTTGCTTCGACGCCGGGTCCCAGTCGGTGAAGGTCAGTTCGTTGGCCGCGCGCCCCTCGAGCGCCGGTTCGTGGCCCGCCGGGGTGTCCCAGTAGCCGTAGTGGAACGGCAGGAACAGCACCCCGTTCCGGATCCCGCTGATCCGCAACCGCGCGGTGACGTGCCCGCGCGGGGTGTCGATCCGCAGCAGGTCGCCCTCCGACCAGCCGTGCCGCTCGGCGTCGCCCGCCGACATCTCCACCCACACCTCCGGTGCCGCGCGTTGCAGTTGCGGGGCGCGGCCGGTCTTCGTGCGGGTGTGGAAGTGGTAGAGCGTGCGGCCGGTGGTGAGTAGATAGGGATACTCGTCGGAGACCGTCTCGTGCGGGGGAAGATACTCACCCGCCTTGATGATCGCCTTGCCGAAGGGGTTCAGCGCCCGGTACTCGGTGGGTTCGACCGGCGCTCCGGTGACCATGTCCCGTCCGTAGTTCTCGCAGTAGTCCGGTGCGGCCCAGAACTTTCCGCCCTCGTAGAGACGTTCGGTCCCGTCGGGTGCGTCGGCGTTGCACGGCCACTGGATTCCGCTTCCGCCACGTAGTTTTTCGTAGGTGATGCCCGTGTAGTCGCAGGGCCGCCCGGCCGTGCACTCCTTCCACGCCTCGAATGCCTCCTCGGGCGTGGACCACTTCACGAGCGGGTCTCCGTCCTTGTCACGCAGATCGATCCGGCGCGCGTAGTCGACGAAGATGTCGAGATCGGGTCTGGCCTGTCCGGGTGGTTCGACGGCCTTCTCCGACAGGTGCACGGTCCGGTCGGTGTTGGTGAACGTCCCGGTCTTCTCACCCCAGGTCGCAGCGGGCAGGACGACGTCGGCCAGCTGCGCGGTCTCCGACAGGAAGATGTCCTGCACAACGAGGAAAAGCCTGTCCTGGGAGAGGATCTCACGCACCCGGCGCAGTTCCGGCAGGGACACCGCCGGGTTCGTCCCGCTCACGTAGAGGAAGCGGATCGAGCCGTCCTCGACGTACCGCATCATCTGCATGAGGTGGGTGGGCGCGGTGTAGTGCGGGATCCGCATCGGATCGATGTTCCACACCCGGGCGAGGTCCTCGACGTGCGATTCGTTGGCCCAGTTGCGGAAGGCCGGCAGGTCGCCGTCGGCGCCGCATTCGCGGGTGTTCTGCGCGGTGGGCTGCCCATTCATCTGGAGGACTCCGCAACCGGGCCTACCGAGCATGCCGCGCACGAGATGGATGTTGTTCACCTGCACGGCAGCCGCGGTGGCCTGATGGGACTGGTAGAAGCCCTGCAGGACCGTCGAGAGCAGCCGCTCCGCCGTGCCGAGCAGTCGAGCGGTCTCCCGCAGATCCTCGATGGGGACGTCGCAAATCTCGGCGGCCTTCTCGAGGGGATAGTCGTCGAGTTGGGTGCGCAGTTCGTCGAATCCGACGGTGTGGTCCTCGATGTATTTCTCATCGATCCACCCGCGTCGCAGGATCTCGTGCAACAGCCCGTTCATGAGGACGACGTTGGTGCCCGGGCGCGGGGCGAGGTGCACCGTCGCGGCCCGCGCGACCGGCGTCCGCCGCGGATCCACACAGATCACGGCCGGCGGATTCGGTCCGGCGAGCCGATCGAGGACCCGCGTCCATGTCACCGTCTGCGTCTCGGCCATGTTGTGTCCGTAGAGCGCGATGACGTCGGCATGATCGATGTCGGTGTAGGAGCCGGGCTGGCCGTCGCACCCGAAGGACTGTTTGAGGGCGGCAGCCGCCGTCGCTGTGCACAGCCTCGTGTTGCCGTCCATGTGGTTGGTGCCGATGCCACCGTGACCGATGAGCGCGAGGGTGTAGTACTCCTCCAGGAACAGCTGCCCGGTGGTGTAGAAGCCGACCGAACTGGGGCCGCGCTCGTCGAGCAGTTGTTTCGTGCGACCGGCAACGGCATCCATCGCGGTGTCCCAGTCGGTCTCGACGAGTTTGCCGTCGCGGCGGATCAACGGCACGGTGAGCCGGTCCTCCGAGTGGTTCGCCTGCCAGCCGAACAGATCCTTGGGGTCGAGCCGCCCGTGGTTGACCCGGTCGACGGCGCGTCCGCGCACCCCCACCATGCGTCCGTCCTTGACGGCGATGTCGAGGCCGTCGCCGTTGGAATGCAGGATGGTCGCCGACTGCACCCATCTGTCGACATCGTCCTCGGTCAGTCCGTCGGCGAGATAGGTGTCGACGCGGGTGGGCCAGCGTTGCCCGCGTCCGTAGGGTGTGCGCGAACCCCACGGATCCGCGATGCGATCCACGGTGGTCATCTTCCCGGCAGTACCCGGGGTGGGAGTGCTCAAACGTTGCACCCCCACACGACCGGACCTTCAGTTCCTCGCAGCGACGATGATGGCGTGGATGATCCATACCGGCAGCCACGCGCCGCACGTGATCAATGTGAGGACGAGATGCAGGAGATGGGGGCAGTCCGCGCGTTTCACATTATTGACGGTGACCTGCTGGATCGGCGCGAACGGCTGCGGGGGCGGGTACGCAGACTGCGGATGCCCGTGGAACTGCTGATGCGCGTAATTCTGTGGCGGGTACTGCTGTTGCGCGTGCGGATACGGCTGCTGATTCTGCTGCTGTGCATACAGGTTCTGCTGGTGCTCGGCGACTCTCCGTTGCTGTTCTTCGAGCGCGATCTGCTGATGGTGGTCTCGAAGACGCTGAGCTTCGGCCTCGCGCTCCTGCTCTTCCTTCCAGGCGCGAAGACGGTTCAACTCCTCGAGTTCCCCCGGCTCGAGATCCCTCTGGTACTTCGGTTGCGGTTCCCAGTTTCCTGCCGGTCCGGTCATCGGTGGTTCCTCTCCCCTCGCCGGTTCCACGAAACCGGAACGAACGTCAAATAGGTCGAATCGTACAGACAGGAGTCACTACAGCCGAGATCTGACTCTGCCTGTTCCTCAGTCCATCCCATCAGGACACGCGCGCGAAATCTCGGAACACAATCCGGCAGATCCGACCGCGGATGTACGCACTTCGTCCTACACTTTCGCCACCCTCGACCTCGGGAGCCAGTGATGACCCCTCGTGCCACCTCACCGTCGACCCTCTGCGAAGCCTTCCAGACCACCGCCGCGGCGTACCCCGACAAGGTCGCGCTGCGCACCCCCGACGACTCCGTCTCCTACACCTGGCGTCAGTACGCGCAGCGCGTCGAACGCCTCGCCGCCGGACTCGCCGGGCTCGGCGTGAACCGCGGGGACACCGTCGGCCTCATGCTCACCAACCGGCCCGAATTCCACCTTCTCGACACCGCCGCGATCCACCTCGGTGCGGCGCCGTTCTCGATCTACAACTCGCTGACCGCCGAACAGATCTCGTACGTGCTCGGCAACGCCGGCAACCACGTGATGATCGCCGAGGAACAGTTCGTCCCCGTCCTGCGGCAGGCGATCGGCGACACGAAGGTCGAGCACCTGGTGTGCATCGACGGCAAACCGGAAGGCACCATCTCCCTCGACGGCCTCGAGGCCGCCACCGATCCGTCCTTCGACTTCGAGGCCTCGTGGAAGGCCGTGCAACCGCCCGACCTGCTGACCCTCATCTACACCTCGGGCACCACAGGCCCGCCGAAGGGTGTCGAACTCACCCACGCCAACCTGCTCGCCGAACTCGAAGCGACGAGCTCGTATCTGCCCATCGGTCCGGACGACCGGATCCTGTCGTATCTGCCCGACGCGCACATCGCCAACCGCTGGGGCTCGCACTACTCGAGCCTGTACAGCGGCATGCAGATCACCACGCTCGACGACCTCAAGCAGGCCATCACCGTGCTACCGAGCCTGCGGCCGACGCTCTTCGGCGCCGTCCCCCAGGTCTGGTACAAGCTCAAGGCCGCGATCGACAAGACCCTCGCCGAGGAGTCGAGCCCGATCAAGAAGAAGCTCGCACTGTGGGCGATCGACGTCGGACGCAAGCGCGCCCGGCTGCAGTCCGATGGCAAACCGGTCCCCCGGTCCCTCGAGGTGCAGCACGCGGTGGCCGACAGGCTGGTGCTGTCCGCGATCCGCGGCAAGCTCGGTCTCGACCAGGTCCGCGCCGCCGTCACCGGAGCCGCGGCGATCTCGCCGGAGGTCCTCGAGTTCGTTCTCGCCCTCGGCATTCCGTGCTCCGAGGTGTGGGGCATGTCGGAGACCTCGTGTGTGGTCACGATGAATCGGCCGGGTGCCATCCGCATCGGCACCGTCGGGCAGGCCGTGCCGTGTGCGCAGCTCAGGATCGCCGAGGACGGCGAACTGCTCGTCTCGGGTCCGCTGCTGATGAAGGGCTACCGGAACGACCCCGAGAAGACCTCGGATGCAATCGATTCCGACGGTTGGTTGCACACCGGCGACATCGGTGAGATCGACGCGGACGGATACGTGCGGTTGATCGACCGGAAGAAGGAGATCATCGTCAACGCGGCGGGGAAGAACATGTCGCCCGCCAACATCGAAGGCGCCCTGCGTGCCGCTTGCCCGATGCTCGGTGGCGCCGTCGCCATCGGCAACGACCGCCCCTACAACGTCGCACTGCTCGCACTCGACCCCGACGCCCTGGCCGTCTTCGCCGAACAGCACGGTCTCAGCGGCACCCACGAGGAACTCACCCGGCATCGGGTGGTCCTCGAATCGATCGCGAAGTCGGTCGAGGAGGCGAACAGCAAGCTGTCGCGGGTCGAGCAGATCAAGAAGTACACGGTGCTGCCGACGATCTGGGAACCCTCGGGCGACGAGCTGACCCCGACGATGAAGCTCAAGCGCAAGCCCATCGACGCGAAGTACGCGGAGGAGATCGACAAGTTGTACGCGGGAGCCTGATCCGTCACCGCGCCGACCGGTTCGCAGGACCGTTGATCGCGCCCTACCTCGACGAATCGCTGAGCGAGACGGTGTAGTCGCCGACGATCTGCTCAGCGATCTCACGCACCTTGACGTTGCGGTGCTGGGAGAAGGCGACGAGTTTGTCGAAGGCCGCGTCGGCATCGCACTTGAACGTGGCCATCATCAATCCGACGGCCTTGCTCAGCGTCGAACGGGTCTCCAACGCCGTCTTCAACTGGTCGGATTCACGTTCCCGCGCGACGAGCATCTGCTCACGCAGCCACGACAATTCGAGGTTCACGCGAACGCGGGCGACGAGTTCATCGGGGTGGAACGGTTTGGTGATGTAGTCGTCGGCGCCGGTGCGCAGACCGCCGATCGTGGCCTCCGCGCCGGCACGTGCCGTCAGGAGGATGACCGGCAGACGGGAGGTCGCCGGGTCGCGGCGGATCTCCTCGAGCAGCTCCACCCCGTCCCGCCCGGGGAGCATGATATCGCTCAGCACGAGATGCGGCGGTCGCGATCGGATTCGCTCGAGTGCGGTATCGCTGTCCTCCACCGCATCCACGTGCCAACTCTGGCGACGCAACAATTGCGTCAGATAGTCACGCATGTCCGCGTTGTCCTCGATCACGAGGATCCGCGGTAACGAATCCACATCCTCTCCCTGCGCGAATGATTCGTCCTCGTCGAGAGTGACCCTGTCCCACTGTTGCGCTTCGCCGACGTACATGGCGCCCAGATCCCCCGGAACGGTTCCGGCCGGAGACTCCGACGTCGGGTCGAGGACGCGGGGAACGGACACGGTGAAGGTGCTGCCGCGTCCGAGTTCACTGGACACGGTTACCTCTCCCCCGAGCGCGTGGACCCAGTCCGAGACGAGGGACAGACCCAGCCCGATCCCTTCCCGGCTGCGTCCGCCGGCGCTCTCGACGCGATGGAACCGTTCGAAGACGCGGGCGAGTTCCGACTCCGGAATGCCGAGACCCGTATCGGCGACCTTCAGGACCAGTCGATCGCCCTCGACGTCCAGATCCACCTCGACCGACCCCGAAGGGGTGTACTTGATCGCGTTCGAGAGCAGGTTCAGCACGATGTGGGCCCACGTCTGGGGATCGAGCCGGGTTTGCTCGGCCGCCGCGTCGGCGATCCGGCTGCGCAGGTCCAGGCCCGCGCGGTGCGCCACGTCGGCGAACAGGTCCACACATTCGGCTGTGAGCGCCGCCGGATCGGTCGGTTCCAGGGACTTCCTCGACGGGTCGGTCTCGGCACGCGTCGCTTCGAGCAGTGCGTCGACAAGTCGCCGCAATCGGATCGCGGCGCGCTGGGAGGCCTCCAGCGATTGCCGCTGCGCCTCCGTCAAGGTCGTGGCCTCGTCGAGCACACTCTGCAACGGGCCGAGGAGCAGCGTGAGCGGCGTGCGGAACTCGTGGCTGATCGATTCGAAGAACCGCGTCTTGGCGGCGTCCAGCGCCGCGAACGCATCGGCCCGGCGACGCTCGGCATCCATCGCTGACGCATCGCGCAGCAGCCCCGAAATCTTCGTGACCACGAGGTCGACGAAGGTCGAGTACGCGGCGTCGAACACCCGGTACGGACTCAGTCCGACGGCGAGGACACCGAGCGGGAAGTCGTGTCCCGGCGCCGTCAACGGCACGAGGAGGAGGGTGCCGATCGGATGGTCGCCGAGGGCCCGCTGCGGGTCGAGCAGATCCGGGGAACGCTCGGCGACGCCGGAGACGACGAAGGGTTCGGAGGCCCTGGCGGCCTTCGACAGCAGCTGGTCCTCATCCGGTCCGAGCAGGGCACCCGAGAAGCCGGGCTTCGTCCCCATTACGGCGAGCTGCTTCCAGTTCGGTTGCGGATCATCGGGATCCACCACCCGACTGTCGAGGAACAGCGCGGCCAGGGGAATGTCCTGATGGCTCGGAGCGAGCGCGTCCAGCGCGTTCCGGCACGTGTCGATCACCGACAGGCCCGAATCGGTGATCGCCACCGTACCCAGGCGGCTCAGAGCCTCCAGACGACGCTCACCGAGTACCCGTGAGGTGACGTCGGTGGTCGCGACGAAGACCCCCGCGACCTTGCCGGACTCGTCGCGGATCGGGCTGTAGGAGAAGGTCCAGTAGGTTTCTTCCTCGTAACCGTGGCGCTGCATGAACAGCAGTTCTTCCTCGGCGAAGGTGGCGGTGCCCGCCATCGCCCGTTCGACGCGCGCGCCCACCTCGTCCCACACCTCGTGCCAGCACTCGGGTGCCGGCTGGGCGACCGCCGCGGGGTACTTGTCGCCGAGGAGGGGGATGATCGCGTCGTTGAAGATCTGCACCAGCTGCGGCCCCCACCACAGGAGCATCGGCACCTCGGACGGCAATACCGTCCGCACTGCCATGCGCAGTTCCGCCGGCCAGGACTCCACCGGCCCCAGAGGGGTGGCCGACCAGTCGGTCTTCCGAAACCGTTCCAGGCATTCTCCCGGCCCCTCGAACAGGCGTTCCGCCGACCACGCCTCTCCCGACTCGGCTGTCGCCCTCATGCCCCGTCACTCCCATCTCCGGTACTTCTCGCCGCCATTCTCCCCCGATACCGCGTAGAAAGACGCCACAAGGAGGACATACGTCCTCCTTCCCCCGGTGTGCGCCCTGGTCTCATCCACCGTGGTCGCCGACAATGGGTTCGACCCGCTGACACGATCGAGCAGGGAGGCCCGGGATGAAACTCGCAGAACTCATGAGCATCGCCAGGGACACGGTGACCGTCGAACGAGTGTTCTCGACACCCTTCGAGAAGGACGGGGTCACGGTGATCACCGCCGCGACGATCACCGGCGGCGTGGGCGGAGGCGGTGGTTCGTCCGCGGACGGCGAGAACGGCGAGGGCGGCGGCTTCGGTGTCGGGGCGCGACCGGCCGGCGCCTATGTCGTCAGGGACGGGAAGGTGTCGTGGCGACCGGCCGTCGATGTGAACCGGTTGGTGCGGTCGGTCGCCGGTGTGGTGATCACCTTCCTGATCGCGCGCGCTGTCGTCGAACGCGGGCGGGCCGGCCGACGCCGGTGATCGGCTACGTCGGGCACGCCCCGGCGTAGCGATCCAGACCCAGGCCGTTGTTCCGCTTCTTGCTGCGACCGGTCGGGCCGCCCTTCGGGGAGCGCACCCAGTTGCCGGACGAGTCGAGTCCGGGCATGCGTTCGCTCCCGAACCTGCTGTACCGGGTCTCGCCGTCGACAGTCAGCACACCGTCCTGCACGTCGATGTGGGCGACGGTCGCCCAGTACGAGTTCTTCCCGTTGCCGACGTACACGAGGATCTCGTCGGCGTCGGGCCCGGGCAGACCGTCGTGCCCGGCACGACCGTATCGGATTGCCACACGCGGCTTTCCGAACTTGTCGATCGCGCCCGCGCCGTTGTCGATGCTCTGGTAGATGTTGACGAGAAGATCGCCGTTCTCGTTCGGCAGTACCCGAACCTGTTCGACCGCAGGCCTCTTCCCGTTGCCCGGACCCTTGCTGTCGCCGTAGTGGTGGATATGCGGCCACGTGTCGAGACTTCCGCGATGACCGGGATCTCCACTGACGACGATGTAGTCGTTCGTGTGTTCGTTGCGGCAGTAGAAGTAGACGTCGAGATCTCCGGTGCCGTACTTCTTCACGTTGCCGTTCCGGTCGTATGTCGCGCCGCGACCGTCCCATTCGAGTCCGACGGTGAGCACCCAGTTCGGATCGCCCTGTGACTTGCGCAGGTCGATCCGGGCGGTCTGCGTGGGCGAATCCTTCGTGAGCGAGATCCGCACCTTCTCGAACGAGATCGGGCTCGCGGCAGGAGGCACCTTCGGAGCGGAAACGGCCGGTTCGGATTCGTCGTCCGCATCGTCGACGACGATCCCGTGATCGGTCGCGAATGCCGCGAGTCCGTCCTGGTAACCCTGGCCTACCGCGTCGAGGCGCCACCCACCTCCACGCCGGTACAGCGCGACCACCTGCAGGACGGTTTCGGTGGCCAGCCCGGGCGGCAAGAACTCCAGCACCTGGCCCGGCCCACGGATCTCGACGCGCACACCCGGAACGTCACCGAAGGTGCGTCCCTGCGCTTCGGTGCTCGCGGCGACGAGCACCCGCTGCACATCCGACGGCACCGCGGACAGATCGACCGTGACGGAGGTGTCGGAGGTGAGGTGGACACCCGGCGCCTTCGGATTGTTGAAGAACACGAAGTCGTCGTCGTTGCGCACGCGGCCGTCGTCGGCGAGGAGGACGGCCATCAGGTCGACAGCTCCGTCCACTGCGGCGCCGAGCGTCACCTCGTATCGAAGATCGGTGAGATCGGTCTTCGACCCCTTCGCCACCTCGGCCATACGGTCCTCCTGTCCGTGCGGGCGTCCACGAGGAGTTTTCCTCGTTCGCTCGTCCACCATCGCATCCCTTACATTCGAGACAGTCGGCAACAGGAGTCCCGCGGATGCGACAGGGACAGTGGTGGTCGCGCGGCCGTTCGGGATACCCAGCCGTGGTGGGTGGTCCCGGCAACCGCGCCGGTGGGATCGCGGGTTCTATGCGCTCCGTACGTCCGCCGAGTCGTTGACCGCGCGGATGGTCTGGACGAGCCGCAGAGCCTGCTCGGGTTCGAAGACCTGATCCGGCCCCTGCGGCGCGTAGTCGGTGAACGGCGCCTCGTACAGCAGACCCGGATCCATGGCACCGTGCTTCGTGAGGTGCGCGACGATCAGGTTGACGAAGTCGATCTGGCTGGCCGTGGCCGTCCGGCCTTCCAGGAAGTCGACGAAGGCCTGTTGCACGGCTTGCTTGTCGAGTCCCACCAGCGACCGCACGAACCGTCCGAGGCCTTTCGCGTTCTCCACCGCACGTTCGAAGTCTTCGCGCTCCCCGGCGCCGCTGCGGACGAGGAGTTCCTCGAGGGACGTCAGGTCCGCTTCGGTGAGGGGCTTGCCCGATCGGAGTTTCTGCAAAGCCAGATTGTCGGGCTGGTAGCGAAGGTAGTCGCGCACCTTGGCGTTGAACCGGTCGGTGTCGGTCCCCGATCGCAGCTCGGGCATGGCGCGCTCGACGACCTCACCGAGCGTGTCCTGGAAGTCGGTGTAGACGATCGTGCGCTTCTTCTTCTCCAGGAGACCGACGAGCGACCGCAGCTCCTTACGGGCGTGTTCGAGCATCGGAGGCGTGATGTCCTGCCACCATTCGTCGGACGCCACTTCGCGGAGCAGCGTCTCCTTGGCAGCGACCTTCGGGATGGACAGCTGTTCGAGCAATCCGTCGGCGATCTCACGGATGGGCGTCTCGTACTTCGGCAGCGCACCGTCGCCGTAGAGCACCG
Organism: Rhodococcus sp. Chr-9; assembly: GCF_000801125.1. Classification (NCBI taxonomy): domain Bacteria; kingdom Bacillati; phylum Actinomycetota; class Actinomycetes; order Mycobacteriales; family Nocardiaceae; genus Rhodococcus; species Rhodococcus sp. Chr-9. The sequence goes on along the minus strand of NZ_JTIZ01000061.1, from coordinate 7,148 downwards.
ACAGTTGCCCTCGCAGGATGACGAGGTCGAACCGCTTGGCCATCTCGTCGCTGTCATGAACTGCGGTGGGGAGATCGGCCAGCGACTCGACGATCTCTGCGGCCTTCTGTTCGTTCAGCGAATCCCACGCGCTGCGATCCGAGTACTTCTCGACCTCGCGGCGGCGCGGGCGCACCAGGAAGTTCTCGGTGTTCATTCCCAGGACCGTGCGGTGGAGTCGGTCGGCCGTCTCGGTCCGCAGAGCCGGATGGTCCGCGGTCTTGTCCAACGCGACGAGCAGGTCCGTTCTCGCCTCGAACAACCGAGCCGACAGGGAGCGCGTCATCGTTCCTTCCGCCGCGTCGGGGCGCTGCTCGAAGAACTCGAAGTTGCCGCACAGGTCGAAGATGAAGAAGTCTTCCTTGTCCTGCCCCGGGCCGTAGAGGTCCGGGCACAGCCGGGTGCCACGTCCGACCATCTGCCAGAACTTCGACTTCGACCGAACCGGCTTGAAGAACACCAGGTTCACGACCTCGGGCACATCGATACCGGTATCGAGCATGTCGACGGAGATCGCGATGTGAGGCTCTCGATCGCGTTGCGAGAACTGGTCGATCAGGTCCTGCCCGTGCGAGACGGAGTGCGTGATGACTCGCGCGAAACTGCCCTTGTACTGAGGATAGTTGTGGTCGAAACGGTCGGCGATGAACTGCGCGTGCCGTTGGTTCTTGGCGAAGACGATCGTCTTGCCGAGACGGTCACCGCCGGCCACCTTGTGCCCGCGGGTCATCAGAACCTCGAGTGCCTTGTCGACGGTGTCGGTGTTGAACAGCCACTTGTTGACGGCTTCGGCAGCCACGATGTCGGGCAGTTCGTCCTCGTCCGCGTCGTCACCCCAGTCGGTCGACTCCCACCGCTTGCGTTCCTCCTCGGAAAGGTCGTCGTATTTGATGCCCTTGACGGGGAAGGCCAACGGGACGGTCACTGCACGCGGAGGAACCAGGAAACCATCGGCGATGGCGTCGTCCAGCTCGTAGTTCCCTGTGGGAACGCCGGTTTCGAGGTTGAACAACTTGTAGGTGTTGTAGTCGACCTCGTCCTTGGGGGTGGCGGTGAGCCCGAGAAGCAGCGAATCGAAGTACTCGAAGATGCGGCGGTACTTCTGGTACACCGAGCGGTGCGCTTCGTCGATGACGACGAGGTCGAAGTGGCCCGGACCGAAGCGTCGCTTGCCGTCCTCCATCTCGTTGATCAGGCCCATCATCGTGGGATAGGTCGCGACGTAGACACGACCGTCGATGTTCCTGTCGGTGAGCAGGTTAACGGGCGCCGAGTCGGGCAGGTGGGTCTTGAATGCGTTCGCAGCCTGCTTGACGAGAGCGACGCGGTCGGCGAGGAACAGCACCCGTTTGGCCCAGTTGGCGCGCATGAGCATGTCGGTGAGCGCGATGACCGTACGTGTCTTGCCCGAGCCGGTCGCCATGACGAGCAACGCCGCCCGTTCGCGATCGTTCTCGAAGTGTTCGGTGACCCGACGGATCGCTTCTTCCTGGTAACGACGACCGGCGATGTGCTGGGGAATCTCGATGGAGGCGAGCGGTTTCCGGGTGCGGCGCCGCTGCATCTCGAGCGTCAGCTCGTCGCGCGTGTGGAAGCCTTCGATCGGCCGCGGCGGATAGTGCAGGTCGTCCCAGATGTAGGTGTCGAAACCGTTGGTGTAGTAGATGACCGGACGCTGTCCGTACTGCGCTTCGAGCCGGTCGGCATACAGCTTCGCCTGGTGCTGGCCCGCTACAGCGTCCTTCGAGGTGCGCTTGGCCTCGACGACGGCCAGAGGCAGTCCGTCCGCGCTCCACAGCACGTAGTCGACGAAGCCGTTCTTGTCGTCGGGCATGCCGGTGACGGGCACTTCCTTGCCCACCCCGTCGTCCGACCATCCGGCCTCGGCCAACAGGAGGTCGATGATGTCGCGGCGGGTCTGTGCTTCGTCGTAGTCGTGCGTATCGGGAAGGGCGCGTGCGGCGGCCTGCGCTTCGGCGACCTGCCGTTTGAGCTGCGCGACGAGTTCCTCGAGATTCTTGGCGGCGAGATCCTGCGCTTCGATCTCGGCGTTGCGGCCTTCGAGTTGCTCTATCAGCAGACGGCGCTGCTCCTCGGCATCCTCGAGCTGCTGATCCTTCTCGGCGAGTAGACCTTCGAGTTTCCCGAGCTGAGCCAGCGACTTCGCCACCACTGCCCCACCGCCGGGCTTGGGGAGGCGGGCGGAGTCGAACTGCGCCGTGGGAGCCGGCCTACTCGTGGGCTGGGTCGCATACGTGCGCGCAAGCCACGACAGGATGTGGAAGAGTTCGGCGAGCACCCGCCGGCCGATCTCCTGGGAGACCGGTCTCGCCTCATGAACCGCGTGGTTCCCGTGCTCCCGGATGAGATGCATCTTGGGGAGCAGCTGAGGAGGCACCACGGCTTTGAAGGCGGGTTCATGGAGGCGGGCAGCGAGGTCGCTCCTGTAGGGAACCTGAATGCCTTCGACCCCGAAGAGCCACTTGACGACGTGCTCGACGGTGCGGCGCGCGTAGAAGCACGTGGTGCGGGGGTCGAACAGGGCGTCGCGCTCGGCCTTCTTGGCCTCGGCATGCAGCTGCGGCCACTCGGCCTGAAGGAAGTCGAAGTTCCCCACCATGCCCTCTTGTCCTCCTCGCGCTCGGGTCGTGCTTGTTCGACCCATCGTGCCTGTATCGGTGTCGAGCCGCGTGACGCTACAGGGTGGATCCGACAATCCCCCGACCAAACCTTGAATGCATCGTGGTTACTTCAAAGTTTGACCTACTGAACTTCGATGACTCGCGACACTGTTCAAGGGAGCCGATATGCACGACGTTTGCTCGTGGGCGGCGCTGTAGGCACCACTTCGCCCTTCTCTACGAGTCTCCGGAGCACCGGACGCAAAGATCCCGCAGTGCGTCCGGTCGCAGTCGCAAGCTGGTGAACCGTCCATGCTCCGCCTTCGGCCAACGTCGCAATAACGGCCAAGTCGCCCGCCGAGTAGCGACCGGCCGCCGAAGATGCTTGCACGAGAAAGTATCTCTCAGCAGCCTGAGTCGCGAGCTGCCGCTCGACCAGATTGTGGAGGGCCTGCTCCGCGACACTGGAATCTACGGCCAAGTGCTGCCTCAGTTCATTAGTAGTCAGCGATTCCGCTTGGTGGAGCAGCGCGAGCGCAAACTCCTGCTCTCGACTGAGTCCGCTTACACCGAGCGAATCGAGCCAATGCCTCATGTCAGGATTGAGGATCCCGAATCTGTCGAGCGTAGCCGTGAATTGAGCGGGGATGCTCCTGAATCGAGGTGCAGGAAGGCCATTGCTCGTCATTTCACCCCACATGCGAGGAATCCCTGAGCCCGCGTTCTCACAGACCGTTTCATTTCGATCCCGAAATGGGACGTCGGTCAGCAATCGCGCCAGCACCTCGTTCCGCGAGTAGGACCCCCCCTCATAGATGCGCTCGATGCCGCGTCCACCCCACAAACCTCCGGGACTATGGACTTCAAGCCTGTCCGGATACAGTTCGACCCGCACTTGAACACCAAGCGCTCGAGCACTGTAGTCGCGGTGCGTGACAGCGTTGACTATCGCCTCGCGGATGGCATCGGCCGGAATTTCCATTACATCCTCGGCGCCGGCACCGCGTGAAACCCGTCGAACTTGTAGGTTTCGTTGCACCACCGAGACCGCGTCGTCGACCATGTCGGGTAGCGGTCCTTCGAGCACGGCGCGGTCTCGCATCCGCTCCGACCCGACGATCACGGATTTGTCGGTTCCTGGATAGTAAGCAAAGCTGATCATGAGCTGAGGAAAGAATTGCTGAGGATAATTCCCTAGTGCAAGTAGCCCCGCGAGCGTCGGTGTCTTTGTAGCTCGGTCGAGGACCCCAATCCGTTCGAGAATTGTTTCCTCATCAGAAGTACCAGCGAGCGCACGTGGTCGCACCGTGCGGATTCGATCGATCGTGCGCGCAATCTGTCGCGGGTCCAAGTCTTCGATACTTGCGTCCTCAACCGGATTTCGATCTGCCCTACTCGGCACAGTAAGCGCGGACATCAGAAAGACCTCGTATGTATCCATACGGTGGTCGCCGTCACTTAGGCGCGTGTAACTTCCCCGCTCTTTTCCTTGCTCGAGCACAAAGCATGGTTTTTCACCTGCTGGCAACTCCTCGACTTCGAGTACCACTACCGTTGCGTCCTCGAACTCAACTTCGTCGATTGTCACCATCGGCCGAGGCGAAAGAGGACCAGGGACCTCTCTAGGACCACGAGGTCGCACCGCGTCCTTCACTTCGTCGGAAATTCGTGCTGAGTCGAAGCCGGGAACCGGCGTGAACCCCTCGCGCTCGTCGAGGCCCAAGAGGATCAGGCCTCCGTTGGTGTTGCTGAAGGCGCTGATAGTCGGCCAGAGACTCTTTCCCACCCTGTCGGCTACGGACTTGACTTCAACCTGTGCGGTGTCGCGGCCGCGTCTACGAAGTTGGGTAACTATCGTGCCCAGCTCGTCCCGGTCCATCAACACTCCTCAGTGACTGGATCAATCATGCAGTGATGACCTCACTCTATACACTGATGGCGTCACTAAATGTAGTGATGCGCATGCCGAGGGAAATCTGGGACGCGGGTTCGAAAACAGTTTCGAGTTGACCTCGGATGCAGCCCATGCGATCATCCCTCCACCGACCTGAATACAGGTCGACCCCGGAAGGTGCTACCAACACCACTCCGGGGTCTGGGCACAAGACAGAAGAGAGCTGTCATGCACCGTAGGGTGGATTCTATCCACACGCCTTCCAGAGGCGAGCACCAGCAATCAGCCGCGAGCGCGCTGGTCCGCGCCGGCCGATTCTTCACCTGGCCACCAGGTTCATCACCGACGCTCTGACTGTTTCGCCCTCCGACCGTGATGGTCGGAGGGCTCGAGCCGTTTCTCTGCTTCGACGTGCACGAGGGCCGTTCCGGTATCCGAGGCACATCGACACATTCGTCGCTCGCCTCCCACAGTCCGACGTCAGCGCTCGACGCTGCGAACCGGGGTGCCATTCCTCGCGTTCGAAACCGACTGGGCACCAGTATCCTTCGTCTCCGCAGCTGGTGGTGGAGCACCCGATCGTGAAGGTCGACACGAACGACCGGGTCCAGTACAAGCCACACGTCCTCTGCGACGTGGGGCCAGAAGTGCTGGCCGAGACGGTCTACCGGGGCATGGCGACCGGGCAGCCTTGGGGAAGGGGACGACAGGCTCAGGGACCCGTAGGGTCTCCGATCGGTTGGCGCAGCCGCCCGAAGGGCGCCCGCTTCTTTTGCCACATCTCAGGCCGCAGCGTTTCGTTCAATCTCGTCGAGCACGGCAACAGCGAACCACCGGTTGTGGTACTGCTCGTACGGCCCCCGCCCCTTCATCACCAGCTTCTCGGCCAACCGGCGAATCGGAAGTCCAGTGCCGATGAGTGCGTCGAGTTCATCGGCAGCAGCTTCGTCCGCGATATGAGCAACCAATCGGATCGCGTCCCCGTCGGCCGATGCGAGTCGACTGGGCACCAGCTCGACCGCCGCCGCAGACTGCGCCAACGCCTCGATCGACGTGCCGGTTTCCTCTTCGAGCGCCGAGCGGGACACATACAGCGACATGAATCCCGCTGTGAGGTCGGCGCCCCCAGCGTCGGCCCGCTCAACGAACAGCACTTCCATCGGGCCGATGTTGAGGGTGAACAGCCGCGCGTCGCGGTTGGTGGATGGCAGGCAATTCAGCGTCCACCGCTCGACCTCTTCGGACGCCGGATCAGAGAAAGCGCATTCGAGGTAGGCCGAGATCAACCCGATGGACCCCGCGAACATCTCTTCGTCGCGTTCGAGCCTTCGGAAGTTCTCTTCCGAGGCCGACGGGATCAAAGGAATTGTCTCCCTTGCTATTCGAAGTAGTCCTCGTCCACTGTGACGACAGTGAATGTTCGGACGTTCTGTACACCGATGCCGTATTTGATCATCAGTTGCACGAGGCGTTGCCCGTCGATGAGCACGATGCGAGTGTTCCCGGCGGAGGCGGAGATACTCTTTGCAAACTCGAGCGCGCCCTGCGAGAAGGAACTTGTGGTGATGAAGATGCCGCGGTTCGCACCAACACCTTGTAGAGCGCCAACGAATCCCTGTACGTCGGGCCGCCGTACGACGTTGCCTTGACCGTATCGCTTGGCTTGGACGTAGACACGGTCGAGACCGAGTGCATCTTGGTCGATGACGCCGTCAACACCGCCATCGCCGCTACCACCGATTCGCTGCGCAAGTTTCTCCGTGCCTCCATAGCCCATCTTGACGAGGAGGTCGAGGACGGAGTGTTCGAGAAACTCGGGTGCTTGTGCGCGGAGTCGCTTGATGAGTTCGACGCCGACATCAGCGTGCAATCGTCGTTCGCCGGCTTCCATCTGTTCAACAGGATCGAGGTCGGATTCGGCGACCTCCGCCGAGGCGACCAAGGACGCCGAGGTTCTCGTCTGCGATTCGTAGGCCTGATATGCAGGGAGCGCCCGCAGTCCCTTCTCCGTGAAGCCGTTCGGATATTGCTCGATGAGCGCACGACCGACATCGGTGATCCGAAAATGCGCCCTCTCCGGCTTCGAAACCGCTTCGGCGCGGACGAGCGCAGACGTTGCCCATCCCATGCGGTTGTTCGCCCGCGATTGTCCGCTCGGAAGCTGTTCTGCAAGCTGTGTTTCAGTCAACTGCATGCACTCGAATACCGCAGCACGCAGCGGACGGCGAGCCCAGACTGCGCCGTCGGAAAGCACCTTGAGCACGGGCAACATGAACTGCTGCCAGACAGGGACGGTAATTGGCTGCGGAAGGGTCACAGCTCGCCTCGAAAAGCGCGGGATTGCAGCGAGTCGAACAACAATCTCATTCGGTGATGACTTTCAATATGGCGACGTCGTTGATCCAAAATTCGGCGCCGATGTTCCGCATAAACCTGCTGCAATTCATGACCGGGGACAGGAAGTCTAATGGCCGCGAGCGCAGACTGGTTAATCTTGAAAGTTCCATTCGTGGTCCGAGCCGACTTTTCGATCTGACCTCGAACTAATGGGGCTCTTCGCACTTGGTAGGGGCGGGTGTCGATCGACCCCGTTG
>NZ_JTIZ01000060.1:0-481 GCF_000801125.1 Rhodococcus sp. Chr-9 | reverse complement strand
CGGGCGGTGAGTGCGATCAGGTGTTCGCGGAGCACGGATTCGAGCTGGCGGGCATGACCGAAGCTGAACTCGCGCAGCAGCGTTCCCACGGTCGAGGGCGCATAGACGCCTGCGAACAGATGCTTCATGCCGCCCGAGCGCAGCAGGTCGATATCGTCGATGCTGTCGGCGCCTGCGCACATCCCGGCGATCAGGGTGAGCAGTTTCGGTGCCGGGTTCGCCGCTCCGGAGGCGACCTTGGTGGTGGTGATCGAGATCTTCTCTGAGAGCAGGTCCGGCAGGCGGGTGTGCTCGGCCAGGGTCATGATCGGGACCAGGCCGGCGCACGAGACGAGGTTGTCCTCGTCGAACATCGCGGAGCCGTCGATGAACTTGTGGGGCACTTTCACCGGAAGTGCCTTTCGTGAACTGGTGGATTTGTTCTGTGAGAACTCCAATCTTCCCAGTTCAGGGGGCACTTTCTTCAGTTCGACACGCTGCT
>NZ_JTIZ01000059.1:0-65761 GCF_000801125.1 Rhodococcus sp. Chr-9 | reverse complement strand
TTCATGGCCCAGTGTTCAGGATGTCCACACTCCGGGGGGAATGCCCTAAGGTCTTCTACCTCGAGAACGGCACCGGCCAGCCGCTGGTGTGCCAGCACACCGCCGGCTGCCACAACCACCAGTGGCGCGGTCTGCTCGAAGACGAGGAGATCACCGCCAACTACCGTGTCATCGCCTACGACCTGCCGCGGCACGGCAAGTCCGATCCGCCGGAGAACACCGAATGGTGGACCGAGGAGTACCAGCTTTCCGCGGACCACTTCGCCAATTTCATCGTGGCGTTGTGCGACGCGCTCGAACTGGAGAACCCGATCTTCATGGGATCCTCGTTCGGTGGGAACATCGCCCTGCAGCTTGCGCTTCGGCACCCTGACCGCTTCGCCGGCGTCATCCCTGTCGAGGGTGCGGACTATTCGCCGGGCTTCTACCTCGACTGGTGGCAGCACCCCCACGCCAACGCGGCACAGGTCTGCGCGAGCGGCGTGTGGGACCTGATGGCACCTCAGTCGCCGGAGGCGGATCGCTGGAAGACCTGGTTCTACTACAGCCAGGGTTCCGAGTCCTTCCGCGGTGACCTGCACTTCTACTCGGTCGATCACGACCTGCGCGGAAAGCTCGCGGACATCGACGGTGACCGGTGCCCGGTTGTGATGCTGACCGGTGACTACGACTACCTCACCACCCCCGAGGACAGCGCCCGGACCGCGGCGCAGATCCCGAACGCCGAGTTCATCGAGATGAAGGAGATCGGCCACTTCCCGATGAGCGAAAACCACACTGTCTTCCGTGGATACCTCATCCGGGCACTCGAAACCCTCCAGGACAAGGCACGCAAGTCCATCACCACCAGCTAGTACCCGCTCGCCCGCTCGGGTGTGGCCACCGAACGCGCGTGGCTACACCCGAGCGACCTGCATCGGCCTCGGCTCCCGGTTCGGGTGCCGACTGGTCGGGCGTGGCGATGAACCTTCACACACTCGGCAGGAGCTATGACCCACACTCTCCCCGCGGGCGTCCCCACCCAACTCTGGGTCGGTGGAGAACTCGTCGATTCGTCTACCGGCACCACGTTCCCCGTAGAGGACCCCGCGACCGGTGCCGTGATTGCGCATGTCGCCGATGCCGCGCCCGAGGATGGACGCCGAGCTCTCGAACACGCCACTGCTGTGCAGGGGGACTGGGCGCGGACTCCCTCGCGTCGACGTGCCGAAATACTGCGCACCGCATTCGAACTCATCCACCAGCGGGCAGACGACCTCGCGCGCACCATCACTCTCGAGATGGGTAAACCGCTCCACGAGGCGTATGCGGAGATCGAATACGGCGCATCATTCCTGCACTGGTTTGCCGAGGAAGCGAACCGAATCAGCGGGCGAGTCTCGCCGTCCCCCTCGGGAACCGGCACCATCGTCGTCACCAGAGAACCGGTCGGGCCGGTACTGGCCATCACCCCCTGGAACTTTCCGTTGGCCATGGCCACGCGCAAGATCGGTCCAGCACTGGCGGCCGGATGTTCGATCATCGTCAAACCAGCGGCCGAAACGCCTTTGGCGATGCTGCTCGTCGGTCAGATTTTCGCCGATGCGGGTCTGCCCGAGGGTGTGCTGTCGATTCTGCCGACCTCCGATGCTGCAGCGCTGACCGCACCACTGATCGACAGTGCTGATCTGCGCAAGATCACGTTCACCGGATCCACCGGTGTCGGCAAGCTGCTGGTTCGTCAATCGGCGGATCGGCTCCTGCGGATGTCGATGGAACTCGGAGGCAATGCCCCCTTCCTCGTGTTCGATGACGCTGATGTCGATGCAGCGGTCGACGGCGCGATGGCTGCAAAATTCCGCAACGGCGGCCAAGCATGTACAGCAGCCAACCGATTCCACGTCGCACGTAGCGTCGCAGAAGAGTTCAGCGAGAAGTTCACCGCACGCATCGGTGCCTTGCGCACCGGACACGGTCTCGACGCAGGAACCGATATCGGACCGCTGATCACCGCGAAGCAGTGCGCCACCGTCGATGCTCTGGTCGAAGACGCCGTCGCGAAGGGTGCACGTATCCGCATCGGCGGTGGCCGTCCTGACGGGCCGGGAACGTTCTATTCCCCGACCGTTCTCGATGGCGTGAGTCCCGACGCGCGGCTGCTGCGTGAGGAGATTTTCGGCCCGGTAGCCGCGATCACCACCTTCGATACGGAGGACGAAGCGATCGCGGCGGCGAACAACACCGAATACGGCCTCGCTGCGTACTTCTACACCCAGAATCTCGACCGAGCGTCCCGAGTCGCCAACGCACTCGAGACCGGCATGGTCGGAATCAACCGAGGCATCATCGCCGACGCGGCCGCACCCTTCGGAGGGGTGAAGGAGTCCGGCTTCGGCCGCGAAGGATCGGTCGAAGGTATCGACGAGTATCTCGCCACCAAGTACATCGCACACTGATCACCGGTGGCAGCATCCAGACCGGCGAATGCCCCTGCCCTCAACAAACACTCGTGCGCCGGGGTCTGGTGAAGGACCCGCCGAACGGTGGGTCCTTCACCAGAGAGGTGGTTACCGCACTCGTTCGTGTGGCACTACCTGCACATCACCCTTGCGAAGGGGATCGGCAGGTCGACGCGGAACGTCCCGACCAGTGTCGAGTTCAGCTGTGGCCTCCTGCCCCCGGCCACCGGGGTAGGGGACAACATCATTGATCTCCGCGCTCCACGTGGCGATCGCTTCGTCGACCTCGGTGTCGGCACTCTGGCGAGCGAGCACCAATGCGACGAGCGGCGCGGCCAGTATGATCGTGCCGAAAATGTATGCCGGAAGCATCAAATCGAGGAGCGTCGCGCCCTCCGGCATGGTGGCCGTCGGGTCCAAGGACGCGTGAACTCCAGCCATGCCGGTGTAGTGCAATGCCGCCACTGCACAACCCATCACCAGCGCGCCGAGCAGACGGGTGGCTCGAATGAATGCCGTTCGTACCAACCACAACGCGGCGATGGACGCCCCGATCCCGATAGCCACCGAGGCGGCGACGAGTACCGGGTCGTGGGACAGTTCGCCGCGAATGCGGATAGCGGCCATGCCGCAGTAGTGCATCAGGCTCACCGCGACGCCCATCACGGCGCCGCCGATCAGTAACGCCGACCTGTCCAGGATCGGACGCCCGGCCAAGGCCCGTAGATCGACCAGCCACAGCCCGAACAGGGTCGCGCCGATAGCGATGACCGCCGAGAGGATCGTCAGCATCGGGTCGTAGCGGATGATGGTGCCGGGCACCGCGAAGCCCATCATGGCGATGAAGTGGGTCATCCAGATCCCGACACCGCCGATGGACAGGGCTGCCATCACCAACCAGCGCCAGCGCGTCGGACCGAGGGGGGTGGTAGCGGCTCGGCGAGCGCAGGACAGGCCGACGAAGGACCCGGCGATCGAGGTGCCGTAGGCGAGAAAGAGCACCCACAGTCCCAGATCGAAATGGTGCATTTCGTGTGACATCAGTGTTCCTTACCAAGGCACGCTCGAGCACCTGCGCCGGCGGTCGCGTGCCGAACCGTCCGGGCAGGACTGCGATCTCGGCCCCCCGAGCAGCGACAGCAGCGTACCTAACGCGACTTATGTTTCAAACCAGACCAAGACAACGGAGCGACCCGGACAGCCTCGCCTCCTCGGTCGCGGCGGTTCCTTCGCTGAATGGTTGCCGACTCGACGCGGCGCACCGTGAAGGGCTGTACGCCCGATCTCCCTCAGGCAGTCAAAGGTCGAGTTCGTCGGCTGCACGATGTATGGACGAGTCTGCGTCCATGTACGGACTAAGGCTGAGGCCGTAGCAAAAACGATTGGCCTCTCCTTCGGCGGACGCCGGCCGTGGCGGTGGCGGACGCCACGCTGTCCGTCGGTGTCGGATTCCCGCTCGTTTCCTTCCGTCATCGCGTTGAGTTCGATCGCGACCGGTGACGCGGCCGGTCGCCTGACCGCCGACGGGGCAATCGACGACTCCGGCCCCCTGCGCCGGAAGTGTCGTGCCCCGTCGGCTCTCCTCGTCAGCAGAAGATCGCCGACGAGAAGATCAGGCGGTGCTCGTGCAGATTATTCGTTTTCTGCAAGATCATGCGTATTTTGAACAGGCCCGGTCGGTCTGGTGTCCATGTTTCGTCGAATGTCCCCTTCGTTCGGGTCGTCGGGAGGCTGTGATTCGTCCCGTCTTCGTGGCGGATCCCGGCCGCAAGGGATCAGTCGATGTCAATTCGAATTGCAGCTACCAGAACAGAGTTCGGATTCTGTGGCAGCCAACGGTCGCGGTTGGAAGGCCGGAATGTGTCGGATCGCCGACTGTGTGCTCATATCGGTGCGACAGCGACCCGAATCGAGATCGCGATCGCGGCGGTGTCGAGCATGCGGCAAGATGGGTCCGGAACTGGACTGGTGGTAGAAATCATTGCGTAACAGTATATTCCGGATATATTGCAGGCCTCTGTGCCGAAGGTTGCCCACCGCGTCGTCGAAAACATCCCCCGAGTTGTAGATCGGTTCTGCTGGGGTGCTGGCGGTGCGAGAGGCGCCGGACTCGGTGATATCCGTGTCTGCGAAGCCGGGAAGTGTCCGAAGATGGGACAGCTGAGTGAGGCGCACATCACGATGATGGCTTCCACGTGACCTGAACTACAGAAAGGCTAGGACATGTCGCCTCACTCTTCCTCTGCGGTCGGACTTGCTGATACCGAGGTGTCACTCGAGCTGGACGCGTTGATCATCGGTGCGGGAGTCGCCGGCCTGTATCAGCTGCATCAGCTTCGCGAGCTGGGGCTGCGGGTGCGCGCCTTCGATACCGCCTCCGACGTCGGCGGCACCTGGTACTGGAATCGTTATCCGGGTGCTCGATTCGATTCGGAGGCCTACATCTACCAGTACCTGTTTTCCGATGAGCTGTACAAGAACTGGAGCTGGAGTCAGCGTTTCCCCGGCCAACCCGAGATCGAGCAGTGGTTGCATTATGTGACCGACAGTCTCGATCTGCGTCGCGACATCCAATTCTCGACGACGATCACCAGTGCGCATTACGTCGAGGACTCGAAGCGATGGATCGTGCGCACCGATCGCGGGGACACGATTGCCACCCAGTTCCTGATCACCTGCGCCGGCATGCTGTCGGCACCGATGTCGTCGGTGTTCGAGGGTCAGGAAAGCTTCGCCGGCCCGATCTTCCACACCTCTCGATGGCCGAAGGAGGGCGCCGATGTCGCGGGCAAGAAAGTTGCAGTGATCGGTGTCGGCGCCACCGGAATCCAGGTCATCCAGACCATCGCCGACAAGGTCGAACATCTGAAGGTGTTCATCCGTACACCGCAGTACGCCCTGCCGATGAAGAATCCGTCCTACGACGACCGGGATGTTGCCGCGTACAAGGAGCGCTTCGAGGAACTTCGCGCGACGTTGCCGCATACGTTCAGTGGCTTCGAGTACGACTTCGAGCATGCATGGGTCGACCTGACTCCCGAGCAACGGCGGAAAAGGCTCGAAGAGATCTATGACAACGGTTCACTCAAGCTCTGGCTCGCTTCTTTCGCGGAGGTGTTCTCCGATGAAGAGGTCAGTGAGCAGGTGTCCGAGTTCGTGCGAGAGAAGATGCGTGCGCGACTGAAGGATCCGAAGCTGTGTGAACTGTTGATTCCGACCGACTACGGCTTCGGTACACACCGGGTACCGCTGGAAACCAATTATCTCGAGGTCTACCACCGTCCGAATGTCGAAGCAGTGGGGGTGCGCACCAATCCGATCAGCCGAATCGTCCCGGAAGGGATCCTGTTGGACGACGGCACGCTGCACGAAGTCGACGTCATCATCCTGGCCACGGGATTCGATGCGGGATCCGGCGCGCTGACACGAATCGACATCCGTGGACGTGAGGACCGATCGCTCACGAGCGACTGGTCGCGTGACATCCGCACGACGATGGGCCTGATGGTGCACGGCTATCCCAACATGCTGACCACCGGTGCCCCACTCGCCCCCTCCGCGGCTCTGTGCAACATGACCACCTGTCTGCAGCAACAGACCGAATGGATCACCGAATGCATCCGGCACATGCGTGAGCACGGGTACACCGTCATCGAACCGACCGTCGAGGGTGAGGGCGAATGGGTCGCCCACCACGACGAAACCGCGAATGCCACGCTGATCTCGAAGACCAATTCCTGGTACAACGGCGCGAACGTTCCCGGAAAACCTCGTCGCGTGCTGTCCTACACCGGCGGGGTCGGCACCTATCGAGAACTCACTCTCGCGGCCGCCGCGGCCGGCTACAAGGGATTCCAGCTGAGCTGACCTTCTCGGATATCCGACCCCTGCGGTCGACCACTGCTCGTCTCACGGCGGCGTACGCACATGTCATCGGGTGAGCACGCGCTGCTACCGCTTTCTCATAGCTCAGGAGGACGATCTCGATGATCGACAACCCGTACTACACGCACGACTTCCACGGTGATTACGACCTGATCGGCATCGGAGCCCTCGACCTCGAGGAGGGTGGCTCGATCCCGGACTGCCGGCTCGCAGTGGCAACGTTCGGAACGCTGAACGAAGCCAAGGACAACGCAATCCTCATCCCCACCTGGTACTCGGGGACCCACCAGATCTGGCGCGACGCATACATCGGTCCTGACCATGCTCTCGACCCGAGCAAGTATTTCATCGTCTGCGTGGATCAGATCGGCAACGGTCTGTCGACGTCTCCCCACAACGCCACCGGCGTCAACGCAGAGATCGCCATGTCGAACTTCCCTCGTGTTCGGATCGGGGACAATGTCGTGGCCCAGGAGCGGCTGCTCCGGGAGCATTTCGGTATCGAACGCCTCGCGTTGGTGACGGGAGGCTCCATGGGAGCTCAACAGACCTACGAATGGGCAGTGAGGTTCCCCGACAAGGTTCTGCGCGCCGCACCGATTGCCGGTACGGCACGCAACACTCCCGGTGATTTCTTGATCGCGGAGATCATGCGCGAAGCGATCCTGTCGGATCCGGGCTGGAACGGCGGCGAATACACCTCGCATACGCAGGTCGTCGACGGCCTCACCAGGCAGGCTCACATCTGGGGAGTGCTCGGATTCTCGACCGAGTTCTGGAAGCAAGAAGTATGGCGAGCAATGGAGTTCGAATCCCTGGACGCGTTCCTGACCGGATTCCTCGAGCCCTACTTCACGGCGATGGATCCCAACGCACTCCTCACTCAATCCTGGGCCTGGCAACGCGGCGACGTCTCTCGGCATACCGGGGGAGACCTGGCCGCTGCACTCGGACGGATCACCGCCAAGACCTTCGTGATTCCCATCGACGAAGACCAGTTGTTCCCGGTCCGCGACTGTGCTGCCGAGCAGGAACTGATCAAGGGCAGTGAACTGCGCGTGGTCGAAGATGTGCTCGGGCATTTGGGCCTGTTCGCTGTCGCTCCGACCTACATGCCGCAGATCGACCGCCACCTTGCGGATCTTCTCGCGATCGAGGTCTGAAGCGGTGCCGCCACGACAACGGTTCACGTGGGCGGGACGGTAGTGAGTGTGCCCGCCGGCGGTCGTGGCGGCAGAGAACATCGAGATTCTTGCGCGGTTGCCGGCGATGTCGACCTCTATGCGTAGGGCGGGGCAGGTGATGGAACGGGCTCGGCTTCCCCTGGGGGGTGAAGCCGAGCCCGGTGATCCGGTCGCCGTCGACGACCTGACGTCAGTCTCCTGATGGTGGTGTGCACCCCGGATCGCGGCAGTCGGTGGTCCGAGGAGTAGGCGCGGTGCGGACCGCGAGTGCCGATCTCCGGCCGGCGGGGTGGCCGTACCCGCCCCGCTACTGCCGTTGGAGACGGCAGATCGATGTCCTATTCTGGGACATTCATAGAATGTGATGTGCGGCACATTGAGGGGGATGGCAGTACTGCGACCTGCAAGGAAATGTGATGGACAGTGATAACCGCCGGCGCCGCGTGACCACCGCCCGGCATCTCCATGACCTCGCCGGTTCCCCCTCCGAGGACGTCTCACCCCTCATCGCACAGTCATGGCGACGCTCACGTCAGGCGGGTGTCATCCCGGACGGCTCGCACCTTCCACAGCTGCAGTACGTCGAAGACCTCGATCTTCGCCGACGACTGGTGCGATGCGCCCTGCCGATCCTCGATCGGCTCCATGACGACCTGTCCGACATGTCCCTCAGTGTCGCGTTGAGTGACGAGCATGCGCGTGTGCTGGTCCGGCGGGACAATGATCCCGTCCTCGCCGCGAAGCTGGACAAGGTGTACTTCGCTCCCGGGTTCACCTACGCCGAAGAGCTCGTCGGTACCAATGGAGTGGGCACAGCCCTCGAGACCGGGATGGCCGTCTACGTCGACGGCGCTCAGCACTATCACGAATCGATCCAGTATTTCACCTGTGCCGGCGCGCCCATTCACAACCCCACCACCGGCCGTGTCGAAGGACTGATCGACATCACAGGCTTGACCCACACATCGAACCCGTTGATGCGCCAGCTCGCCCTTGGAGCGGCTCGTGATATCGAGTCGGCTCTTCGCGCCACGGGATCGATCAAGCAACAACTCGTGCTCGGCGAGTTCCTCGTCGCCTGTCGGCGCCGGCAGACGGCGGTGTACTCACTCAGTTGCGGTGTTTTCATGTCGAACGAGATCGGCTCGCGCCTTCTCGACCCGATCGACGAGGCTTTTCTCCGCGAGGAAGCACAGTCGATGCTCGATCCGTCACGAGTTGCCCAGTTCGACCTGCGCCTTCCGTCCGGAGGTAGCATCACCGTCAAGCGCACTCTCGTCGAACATGGCGGCGACATCGCCGGCATCGTCTTCGAAGTCGAGGCGACATCGTGTCCCACGAAGATCATGCAACCCCGGCGCACGGTTCCCGTGTTTCCGGGGGTGGCGGGGTCTTCGCTCCAATGGAACCGGTGTCGAGGGGAGTTGACGTCCCTCGCCGCGACAGATGCCAACGTGATCCTCAAAGGTGAACCAGGAAGCGGCAAACTCACTCTCGTTCGGGGCATGCACCTGTACAAGAATCCGCAGGCCCCGATTGTCGTCGTGGATTGCTCTGCTGAAAAGTCCGCTCACGAGGAATTGCGCACTGCGCTCGACTCCGCGGCGACCACGATCGTCCTTCGTCGCATCGACCGACTCGACGCGAGCACCGATGAGCTCTTTGCCGACCTCATATCCGCCGACCAGCACCGGTACCCCGCTCGGTGGATCGTCGCGACCACATCCACTGATGGGGAAGCACTTCAGGATTCTGCTCTCGCCGAGCATTTCATCGCCACCGTCGAGGTCCTCGCATTGCGTCATCACCCCGATGACATCCCGGACATCATCCGAATGCACCTTGCACCTCACCGCGAAACCGCTTTCAGCGACGACACGATGCGAACCCTGAAGAAGTACCACTGGCCCGGCAACGTCCGTGAACTGGTCGGCACTCTCAATCACGTACTTCGCGCCAAGCCCGCGGGAACGATCGCAGTAGCTGATCTGCCTCCAGCGCTCAGCTCCGCGCCTCGCCGGACGATGACGGCAATGGAAAGAGTCGAGCGCGATGCCATAGTGGCTGCGCTACGGGACAGCGGTGGCAATCGTGTCGCCGCCGCGAAATTGCTGGGGATCGCAAGGTCGTCTCTCTACCGCAAGATCGACACGTTCGGCATCCACGTGTGATCGCGCAGAATGCGTGATCCGAGAGTCGTCCTATGGCCTTGCGTGCGGTAGCGGTGACTGTCGGAAGGTGCGGCCCTCGCGGCAAGCCCGTGGGAGACGACGGTGTTCGCGCTCGACCTGTTGCACCCAGACCTCGAACAGCGTGGCAACACCACACCGCTGCGGGTGTTTCGACACCCGCAGCGGTGTGGTGTCCGTGCGTCGGGTGGGGATTTCACCCGATCTCGTTGATGTCGTCGTGTGGCTGTTCGGCGAGCGCGCCGGTTACGCGAGCGGTCAACGGATCGAGGTCGATGTCCGGTGCCGCGGCCCGGGATGGAACCGGGGTCAGGAAAGGGCTCGGTAGACGGCGGTCTCCATGTCGAGGTAACCACCGAGCGAGCTGGGGTCGGCGAACGGGAAGATCTGCGTCGCCCAGTAGCCTCCGATCTTGTTGTGCCGGTCGATCCAGTAGTAGAGGTTGGCCAGGCCTGCCCAGGCGAGAGAGCCTGCGGGACGGCCCGTGGGTGCTTCGGTTTCGTTGGTCATGAACGTGTAGCACCAGCCCTTGCGCTGGCCAGGGAAGAACTCGGCGTCGTTCGACAGAGACCTGATGACACCCGGAAGCATCTTCACGGTCAGGTCGCCGAGGTCGTTTCTGGTCGCCCACTCGACGGTGTCGGGGCGGAGGATGACGGTGCCGTCGTCTGCCTCGCCGTCGTTGAGCCACATCCGGATGAAGGCGAGGTAGTCACCGACGGTGGAGAACAGTCCGTGCCCACCCATGTCGACCTCGGGCGGGGTGGGGATGACGAAATCGGTGGCCTGGAGTCCGTCGTCGGTGCGCTGGTGCATGGTCGCCAGACGCGCGCGCATGTCGTCGGACGGAGTGAAGGACGTCGATGTCATGCCGAGGGGGTCGAGGACTCGTGTCTTCAGCGCCTCGCCAAGGCGGGTGCCGACGATGCCTTCGATCACCTGGCCTGCCCAGTCGATATTCGAGCCGTACTCCCACTGGGTGCCGGGATCGAACAGCAGCGGTGTCTCGAGCGCGTCCTTGGTGGCGGTGACGATGCTGGGCTGACCGTGGTTCTCGGCGAGGCGGTTGTACGTCTCGTTGAAGAAGTCGTATCCGAAGCCGGCGGTGTGCAGCAGTAGTTGGCGGGTCGTGATGTCGGTCTTCGGTGCTCGCAGCATCGGCTCGCCGTTCGAGTCGAAGCCCTCGATGACCTGGAGTTCGCCGATCGCGGGCGCGTACTCCTCGGCCGGGGAATCCAGGTCGAGATCACCGGATTCCACGAGTTGCAGCGCCACGGTGCCGGTGAGGGCTTTGGTGGTCGAGAAGATGCTGAAGACGGTGTCATCGGTCATCGGTTGATCGTTGTCGACAGACCGTACCCCAGCGGACTCGATGAACAGGGTTTCCTGGTCGTTCGTCATGCCCGCTACTACTCCGGGCACGGCACCGCTGTTCACCGTGGTGTGGATGACTTCGCGGGCTGAGTCGACGACGNGGGTCCCTCGGTCGAGCGGCCGCCGTATCCTCGATGCGAGTCTTCGAGGAGGTGACGATGGCCCGAGCCGTGCCCCGTCCACCATTCGATGCCGAACTCAAGGCGGGATTGGCTGTGGTAGGCGGTATGTTCCCTCCGACCATCACTGCGGACCTGATCGAGTTCATGCGTACGTCCTATGCGTCCCCTCCGATGGACGAGGAATTCGACCGCCGACGGATCGCGGTGAACGACGTGACCTTCCCCGGGGGTGATGGCGCTGCCGTCAACGCTGCGGTGCTTCGTTCCCGGGACTTCAGCGGGCCCCGTCCTGCGGTGCTGTACGCGCACTCCGGAGGATTGATGTTCGGAGACATGTTCAGCGGCCTGGACCTGGTGCTGGACTGGGTGACCGAACTGGGGGCGGTTCTTGTCACGGTCGAGTATCGTTTGGCCCCTGAGTATCCCGACCCCTACCCGCGTGAGGACATGTATGCCGCCCTGGAGTGGTTGGCTGCGCATGTCACCGATCTGGACGTGCGGGCGGACCGGATCCTGGTCGCAGGTGCCAGCTCCGGTGGCGGACTGGCAGCCGGTCTCGCGCTGGCTGCGCGGGACCGCGGTGGTCCCCGGTTGTGTGGGCAGGTGCTCGACTATCCGATGCTCGACGACCGGTGCACGACCGCTTCGATCGAGCAGTTCGACGGTATCGGTGTGTGGGACCGGATCAGCAACGAAACCGGCTGGACCGCCCTGCTGGGTGAGCAGCGGGGCACCGACCTTGTCTCGCCGTATGCAGCCCCGGCCCGCGCGCAGAATCTGCGCGGATTGCCGCCGGCCTTCATCGACGTCGGTGCGGCCGAGATCTTCCGGGACGAGGCGATCGGCTATGCCAACAGGATCTGGCAAGCCGGTGGCGATGCCGAGTTGCACGTATGGTCCGGCGCCTTTCACGCGTGCGACATTTTCGCCCCGCACACCAGCGTGGGCCGGTCCATGATCCGGACCCGCAACACCTGGGTCGAGAAAATCCTTGCGGACTGAGGGCAGGAACGAATATGCAAGAGCTACTCGGACGGATCGCCCGCCTCGATCCCAGCGCCAGTTTGGGTCTGCGTGTCATCGCGTGCTTCGACGAGTTGATCGTCGGCAACGTCAACACCCGTGCCCTGCTCGCAACCGCTGCCGCGCTGGCCGGTTGTACTGCAGGGTTCCGGCAGAGCGTCCCGCCGCGGACTCTACGAGTCACTCCGAAAGGTGAAGCAGTGCAGGGTCAATCGCCGACAGATCCTTCGAACCTGCACGTGGCGTCGGAGGACGGCATCGACGTCTGGCTCGAACGCGACGGTGCTGCTGGGCCGAACGACGCACTCATCCTCGAGCGCTTGGCACTGGCTGTGCGGATCCGGAACGGGCGTGGAGCCCGGGAGATCGACAATCGCCGCCACCTCGGCATACTCACCGGTCGCGAGAGCATTCCCGACGAGCGCTTGACCGCGGCGAGTGCGCTCGGATTGTCGGCAACGGGCCTGTATCGCCTCGTTGTGGCACCGCTGTTCGCGGTGTGGCGCAATCATCCCGCCGGCCCGGAGGACGTGATCGCCACCCCGTTCGGTCCGGTCCACGCCATCGTTGTGCCGGAGCGGTACCCGCCGTTCGGCGCTTCGCCGTGCGGTATCGGAACAGCCACGCCGCCGGACTCGTTGGATCGGTCGTTCCGGACCGCGATGGTCGCTCTGCGCCTGTGCCGAACCCCGAAGGAACCCCAGGTTGTGGCCGACTCCTACGGGGGTCTGATCGAACTGCTTGCCGACGCCGATGAGCACGCTCCGCACAGCGACGCCGACCGTGTCGAGGCCATCGCACACTACGCCTGGGGGATGGAGACGATCGATGCCGTCGTCGCTGCGCAGTCCGTTCGGGAAGCGGCGCGACTGCTCAACATCCACCACAGCACGCTTCAGAGCAGGATCGATACCATCACTGCGACACTCGGTTTCAACCCGTTCGAGGGATTCGGGCGCAGCCGGCTCGGGGCAGCGTTCCTGCTGCATCGCTTGCGTACGTCGACGGTCCTCGACCTGCCGGCGGCTGCGGCACCCGGCAATGTCGCCGTGCTCGGTCCTGCTCGCCGCGCGACGGTATGAGGCCGTCAACGCTTCATGATGTGGTCTCGGTCATCTCGGTGCCGGTTCGGTGCGTTGGCGTGTCGGTGATCGCCGGAAGCGGCACAGCGTTGTGCGGGTGATGTCCCTGCGACGTCAGCTCCGGGCGACGGAGCCGTCTTCATCCCAGCCGGGCAGGGCCGGCACTCGGGTGGCGAGGGCGGTATCGGCGACGATCAGTACGACTGCGATTGCGCGAGCCAGAGGCCGGATTACGAGGCTGGAAATCATCAGAGAACGGTCTTCCTTGGTCGTATGTCGTTCGGTGGAGCCGAGGCGTCCCGTCGGGAGAACGGGTCTGCCGATCGCGATCAGACCTGCCATCTACGTGCCGGAGGTGATCGTCCGGGCGGTTCAGCTCGGACGACAGCAGCGGTAATCGAGCATTCAACTATAATTATGCTACCCGGTTCCGAAAATCAAGTCGATCATGCCCGGCGCCGAACGAGCAGTCGGACTCCCGAATCGGTCTCTGTGAGCGGCACTGCCCTCGTTCGTGGGAAAGCGTAAAGAGGATTCCGATAAGGGAGAGCGCTCCGACGGTGGGAGCGATCGGCGTACCGGCTGTCCCGCAAGCAAACGCCGACGAACGGCATCGATGGGGCATGGCGGGCCCCTCAATCGAACGGATAGGACACAACCCGCCCTACACGGGTCGGTGTGGAAGTTCCCGGANTGCCCGTTGGAGGGGGGACAGGCAGGGCATCCGGGACGGGGTCGGTTCACCGACCGGGAACCACGGTCCGCCTACAGGGGGTGACGGATCGTGGTGGTGTTGCAAGATCATGTTTATCGGTCACATCGCGCGTCGCCTATATTTACGGTACCGAGTACCCAAAATCAAGTCTCGGGTCGAAAAGAGGGGGGAATGCGATGGCTACCGGCAGACGTGGGCGTCCTCAGGTGTCGTCTCGCGCGCAGGTCGAGGTCGCCGCGTTCGAACTGTTCCTCGAACGAGGCTATGCGGAGACGTCGATCATGGATATCGTTGCGGCCGCGGGGATCAGCAAGACCACCTTCTTCCGGTACTTCTCCAGCAAAGCGGCACTCGTGTGGTTTCCTTTCGAGGAAAGTACCCGCGACCTCCAGCGCTCCTTCGGCACGGTTGACGACGAGGTGCCGGTCATGGAGGCGATCCGGGTCGGGGTGATCGATACGGTAGCGGCCCGACTCGACGACGAGGGCGTCTGGACCGCCCAGATTCGGATCCTCGACGCCTCACCGGAATTGCAGGCCGAGGGTGCTCAACGGTGGTTGGTGTGGTCCGAGGTCGTCTCGACGTTCGTTGCGTCCCGTATCGGTACGCGTCCGGCGGCGGTGGTGCCGGCTGCTGTCGGGGGTGCGGTGCAGTCCGTGGTGCTCGCCGTCCTGCGCGAGGGAGTGAGGTCTCCCGCATCCCCCGGTGAGGTGTTGACCACGCTCGATAAGTCGTTGACTTCGCTGGGGTACAGCCTGCAGAAGTGGATCGACGAACAACCTTACAAGTAAGGCGCATCGGCCTCCTCTGCAGTGGCGGACCTACGTGCGGGATGTACCCGAGGTCCAGTGACGTGCGCATCATCGATGTACCGGATCGATGTACCGGATCGATGCACCGCCGGTGGCGGTGGTGGTCTGCCCCCGGACGGGACCCACCGTTTCCCGACCCGTCGCCGTCCGGAATGCCGGCCGTCGATCGTGAGGCGCCGCATCGTGCCGACCCGCAGGCCAGGCAGGGTTCGTCGCCGCTCGACCCAATGGGAACTGATGAAGTATCTGGCCGGTGATGCGCGTGGCGCCGTTGGGTTCGGTATTCGCGACACTTCGAGGGATCGGAGTGGGTGCGCAGGTGCGAGGCGCACTTGTTCGGATATCGAACTGCATCGCAGGTCGTGCCGGTGATGCACATCTCAAATATTGCTCGCACACGATTCGTTCGCGCACGACTGAGTCCGGTATGCTCGTCCTGTGACCACAGGTGACCTCGCTTCGATCGGGAACGACGACCTCCTGGCGTTGGACCGGCAGGTCTGCTTCGCGCTTGCCGTTGCCAACCGGGCCGTCCTGGCTGTCTACCGGCCTATCCTCGAGCCTCTAGGCCTCACTCACCCGCAATACCTGGTGATGTTGGCGCTGTGGGAGAAAGCTCCGATGTCGGTCAAGGCGATCGGCGAAGCGCTGGCTCTGGACTCGCCCACGCTCTCGCCTTTGTTGAAGCGCCTCGAAGCCTCACAGCTGATCACTCGTTCGCGCAGTCGTGTAGACGAACGTCAACTGGTCATCGATCTCACTGCCCAAGGTCGAGCCCTGCGGAACGAAGCCCAGAAAGTCCCGGTCGCCGTGGTCGAGAAGCTCGGTGTTTCGCCGGCGGAGCTCCAGGAGCTGCATCGGGCACTGACCCTTCTCAATGATGCTGCAGCACATGCAATAACCAGTTCGGATCGACGTCCGTCCCGAGATCCATCCGAGCCACCGGATACAACGAAGGGAACGCTGTGACGACCCCACTTCGCACACGACCTACCGTGATTCAGCGCCTGGCCTATGTGGTTGGCCGCCCCTTGCCTCCGCAGATGCAGGACTGGGTCCGTAACGACATCCTGGGGCCGGGTGGCGTGCGCCGATATCTTCTTCGGTGGAATGTGCCGGTCATCCCGCTGCTGCTGTTGTTCCTGCTGATCCCGGGACCGGTATGGATTCCCGTCTCGATGATGATGTTGCTGCTCTTGCCCTGGATGTACTTTTCTGTGGCGTTGATGAGCATCTGGCAACGTCATCGACTCCAGCAACACGGTCTCGATCCGGATCTGCTCAGTGCGAAGGCACAGGCGCGCGCCTCGCGTGAACGCGAGGATTACGAACGCCGGTTCGGTCGCGCAGCCTAGACAGTATGGGCAGCTCTGAACGCGGAGTCAGGGTTGCGGACCGGCGCCTATCTCACCCACGTTGGCGGATTGCCGGGCGGCAGGGCCCCTGCCCGGCTTTTGCGGCGGTGGTGGGATGCCCCGGCATCGAGGCACGACCGCACGGTCTACGGCCGATTTCGGTACCGCACACGGTGCACGAGGGGCGTCCTCGTGTAACCGGTGAGTGAGTGGTGCACGTGGCGGCGACAGTCGTCGTTCGGCGTAGCGGTGCTGTGCAGACAGGGAAAGGAAGGTCAGCCCGCCGGCATCGCGGCAGGGCTATCAGGCAACGCGAGGGTCTGTCGCGGAGTTGCTCGGTGGCCGAGGAACACCGGCCGATTCGCGTGACCGAACAACAGGGGAAGCAGGTCGCGGGCAGCGACGGTTCCGTACCAGCCGCGGTGCGCGAACGATTCCCCGAATCGAGTGACTGCGTCGGGCCGCACGGTGGGGCCGACGACGAGGAGCGGGGTGGGGTCGGCGGTGTGCAGGACGCCGTCGACCGAGGGAGTGGCGTGATCGCCGGTGATCGCGATAACGGCGCGATCCGACAAGGACTCGAAGCGTTCGAACGCCGGGTCGAGCGCTTCGAGGACGTCCAGCTTGGCGCGTGGCTGTTTGGTGTGCCCGGCCTCGTCGGTGGCCTTGGTGTGGATGTGGACGAAGCGTGCACCCTCGTCGATCAAGTGCTCGGCCGCCTCGATACGTGTGGTCATATCCACACCGTGATCGGTGGCGGGAGGCAGGTGATGGTGCCGCATCCCGAGGAGCCCAGCGATGCCCCGATAGAGGCAGGTGCTGGTGACGGCAGCTCCTGCCACGCCGGCGTGGGTGAGGAAATCCGGCACGGGTCGCCGGCTGCCCGACCATTTGGTGGTCATGACGTCGAGAGCGGGGCGTCCGTCGGCGGCGCGTACTGCGTTGACCGGACTCGTGAGGAGATGACGCCGGGCGGTCAGCAGCAGTTCGTTGAGGTGTTCGGCCAGATCTGTCGCCTCCGGACCGGCCGATGTGACCTGCAACCAAGGGTGGAAGTCTTCGAAGAAGGGGTCCGAGTCGGTGACGTCGCCGCGGGTGTGGTGCGGGAGGACGAGCACCGCTTCCCCTCGACCGACCGGATGAAGCTGCGCGTCGGCCTTGTCGAACAGCGGTGCCAGTTCCTCGAATAATCGATCGGCGTCGGCAGCGTCGTCCTTACCTACGCGCCCGGTGATCCATACCTGTCCGTTCTGGACGCAGGACGTGCGTAGTGCGGCAAAAGTGGTCGCGGCGTCGAGCGGTAGGTCGATGCCCGCGCCGACTCCTTCGAGGACGGCACGTCCGGGAAACGGTATGTCGGAGTATCCGAACATGGCCCAATGGGCCAGTTCGGAGGCGGGGGCGCGTCCCCATCCGAACGGTATGTGCCACCCGCTGCTCCCGCGGGCGGTCAATCGGTCGAGGACGGGGGTGCGTGCCGCCTCAGCGGGGGTCCGGCCCGACAACTCCGGGACGGGTCGGTCCCCGAGCCCGTCGAGAGTGACCAGGATGACGGGCATCCGATCGTCGTCGAGGCGGGGCTGGGTTTCGCCGTAGCCGGGCATCCTCATGGCTGTTCCTCCAGCACGCTCGTGGCGATGAGCTCGCTGAGCAACGCCACGGTGGCTGCGGGCACGTGGTGTCGCCAGCTGTCGTCACCGGCCAGCATCGCCTGGCGGATGTCGGTCGCGTTCAGCTTGGTTACCGGGTCGCCGTCGACGACGGTTACCGCGTAGCCGGCCTGCGCGAGCCATCTGGCTTTGTCGTGTTCCCAGTCGCTGAAAACCCGCACGAAATGCCGTGCCGAGTGGGGTACATACTGCGGCCAGAGCTGCGGTTGGGTCAGGTCGAACGGCACGATGGTCACTCGTCCGGCCCGGACGTGGTCGGTCAGGGCAGCGTCGAGCAGGCGGGCCCGCTCGAAGTAGGTGAACGGATTGGCCGCCCGGGTGTGTCGGTGCGCCGAACTTGCTTCTTCGTGGTGTGCGCTCGGATCCGGGTTGGTGATCGCCACCACCAGGTGATCGCACTCGTTCAGGGCGATCTCGAACAGTTCCATGTGCTGATTGTGCACAGGCTGGAATCGGCCGGTGACACAACCGAATTCGGTCATCGTGTGCTCGTTTCAGCAGTGACGACGCCGGGACGGCCGTCGTCGACGAAGTCACCGATCACGCAGGCATGGGCATCACCGCCGGCGCGCAGAGCGGCAACGACCGAGGCGGCATCGTGGGGTGGAACGGCCAGAAGCAGCCCCCCGGAGGTTTGGGCGTCGGCCAATAGGAGCTGCTGCTCCTGCGGGAGCGAAGAAGGCTCGAACCACCCTTTCCGCAGTGCATTGACCAATGTCCTGCGGCTTCCGTCGGGAGAACAGCCGTCGGCGATCAGAGCCGTAACTCCGGGCAGAAGAGGAACTCGGTCGATGTCGATGCGAGCTCCGAGGCCGGCCGCGGCCGCCATCTCGTGCAGGTGGCCGATCAATCCGTAGCCGGTGATGTCGGTCGCTCCTTTCAGCCCGGCCTCACTGGCGATCCGGCTGGCCGAGGAGTTCAACCTGGTCATGCTCGCGACTGCAGCGGTACGTGAGTTCTGCGGGGCTTGACCACGTTTGATTGCGGTACTGATGATGCCGACCCCGATGGGTTTGGTCAGCACCAGTAGATCGCCGGGGCGAGCGCCACCTTTGGTGAGGATCTTGTCGCGCTCGACCTCACCGATCGCGACGAGGCCGTATTTGGGGATGGGGTCGGTGATGCTGTGGCCGCCGACGACCAGAGCGCCGGCGGCGGAGACAGCATCCGCGCCGCCGTGGAGAACCTTGTTCAACATGTCCGCGCCGAGGTCGGTGGGCCAGGCAAGGATGTTGAGGGCGATCAGGGGGCGGCCGCCCATCGCGTACACATCGGACAGGGCATTGGTGGCGGCGATCCGGCCCCAGTCGCGGGGGTCATCGACGAGGGGAGTGAGGAAGTCGGTGGTGACGATCCATGCCTTCGTGTTGTCGATGGCGTAGACGGCAGCGTCGTCAGGGGTGTCGAGTCCGATCAGCAATCCGGACTCGTCCGACTGGGGAACTCCGGCCTGTCGCATCATGGTGACTACGTCGTCGAGCATCGACTGTGGGAGTTTGCAGGCGCATCCTCCGCCATGGGAATACTCGGTCAGGCGGCGCATCGTGGTGGTCATGACACTGCTGCTTCGCGGAGTAGGCCACGGGCGATGGCGTTGAGCTGCACTTCGGAGGTGCCAGCGGGGATCCGCAGGTTGCGGGCCACTCGGAAGAGTTTTTCTTCCGGGGAGCCACGCAGCAAACCGTTGGCGCCGTGGACCTGGATTGCACTGTCGGCCAGGCGGTAGAACGCCTCGTCATTGATGATCTTGAGGAGGCTGATCAGGCGCGGCGCTTCCTTGTGCAGTGGGATCTCGAACGCGCCCCACTGGTCGAGTTCGGCTTGTGCGACCAGGGAGGTCGAGCGTGCTTGGTAGAACTCGAGAGCCATGCGGGCGATCAGGTGCTGGATCGATTGCAGATCACCGATGGGGCGGCCACCGGATTTGCGTTCCTGCGATCGGGAGATCGCTCGTGTGATGAGCCATTGGCCCCATCCGGAACACATGCCACCGCGGCACAATCGCCGCCAGTTGATCCAGGACATGGCCAGGGCGAAGCCGTCGCCCACCTCACGGACGATGTTCTCCGCAGGCACCCGCACATCACGGAATTCGAGTTCGCCGGTGAGTCCGTCGTCCATCATGGTCGGCAGGTCGGGGCCGCGCTCGAGACCGGGGGTGTCGGCATCGACGAGGAACATCGTCAACGACCGGGTTCCGGCGCCGGGTTCGGTGACGGCGACGACCTGGTATACGTCGGCGAAATGGGAATTGGTGATCCATGCTTTGCGGCCGTTGATGATCCAGTCGCTGCCGTCTTGTTTCGCCCAGGTCTCCATACCCAGGACATCAGTGCCGACATTGGGTTCGGTGTTGGCGAACGCAGCAGTGATCTGACCTTTGATCAACGGCGTGAGATACCGCTCCCGCATCGCTTCCGACATGTGCTCGCTCGCGGGGTTCGGGCCCTCTGTCCATGCAAGGGCGGCCAAACCGAGCCCGAGACCGGAATGGCGGTAGACGAATTCCTCGACGTGGTGCATCTCCACGCGGTTGAATCCACCGCCGCCGAGTTCGGCACTGATGTGTGGGGCGTACAGGTTCAGGGCGCCGGCGCGCCGTTGCACCTCACGGCGAGCCTCCCACACGATCGGGTGCATTCGGCCTTCACTGTCGAGCTTCGGTTGTCCGGCAGTGCCGACGTTGTGCTTCGCGAGTTCCTCTTCGAGTGGAGGGACGTCCTCGTCGAGGAACTCGCGAAAACGGTCGGTGTACTCCTGCACCCGGGCGGTAGGAGCGATCGACATGGAGTGTTCGGTCATCGTCTCTCGATTCTGTTTCAGGTCATAGCCTTTGGTGCGTAGCCACCATCTTCAGGTAGCTGTCGAGCATGGCTTCGGCGTCGTCGCGGACCGATTTCACGCGACCGGTTTTTGTCATCAGGAGCAATCCGAAGACCCAGGTGGCATGGACCACCGCGAGGTGGTGTGCAGTCTGCTCGGTTGCCAGTCCGTCGGTGATCAGACCATTCGCGATCAACGTCATCACTTGGTCGAACAGGGTGTTCAGTTCCTCGTCGAGCTTCTTGTTGAGGCCTGCAGGGCGGACTCCGCCGTACAGATAGAAGCCGAGTTCGAAGTCGGCGGGATGGGTGTCGTAGAAGGACCACAAGCCGTGCAGTGCCGCGGCCGATGCCGGCCTGTCGGGTGAGGTTTCGACGGTGGTGGCCACTTCGGACTGCAGGGCGTGCAGGGAGTCTCGCAGCACTTCGGCGTAGAGCTCTTCCTTGGTGTCGAAGTAGGTGTAGATGGCTCCCGTTGTGTAGCCCGCGGCCTGGGCGATCTCGCGCATCGAGGCGGCGTCGATGCCGCGTTCGGCGAAGATGCGCTTCGCGGCATCGCGTATCAGTCCTTTCTTGAACTCCCGCACGGCACCGCGCCGTGACCCGGATTCGCGGACCGTGTTCTGAGCATTGATCGACATGTCATTTTCCATAACATCGTTCAGTTTCCTTAACTGTAGTTCTCTTCTGTGAGGGGCGTCAACGGTTCCAGCTTGCCGGACCCACTGTCGGGGTTGTTCTGAGTGGTACCGGCATCAGGCCTGCGTCTCAGCCGTCGCCGATACCGAGCGACCGAGCGCGTGGATCCGGCGTCTGAACGAGACCCGGTGTACTCGGTCGGCCGAGGTGAGGACGGCCCCACAGTCGACAAGCTCGTGCACCGTCGACCACTCGCGCTCTGCGTCCACACGGATGCACCCACCATCGATGGTTCACATGATGCTCATGGCAACCTCAGCGATGCCCGACGGCATGCTGAACAGGCGATTTTCTCGCTGCCCGCCGCAGTAGCAGGACATGCTGCAGGCGCTGGTGACCGACGGCGTCATGGCACGGCCCGACGCTGCGGGCTGCACACTCCGATCCGGTCGTCGGAGATGCACCAGCGCCTGCTCGCGGCTTCCGGATCCGAGTCCACCTGCTCGGCGCCAAGCCCCGGTGTGTAGGCGGCTCGAACTTTCCCGTTGATGTGACCCTCAGCTGGGTGCACGGTGCGGTCCGGTCGGCAATGGGGTGGCTCGGCAGCCGTCTGTGCCGTCTCCTTCCGGGCGATCCTCGGTCGTTCTGTGTCGTCACTCTGTTCGACCTGAGGGAGGGAAGGGTGGTGTGGTCGAAGGGGTGGTCCGGTTCGGTCAGCTGGTGACCGAACCGGGTGATCGATTCCGGTAGGACTCCGACGTCGGTGACAGCCGGCACCACGTTCTGGCGGTGGACGAGATCGCCGTCGAGCCACCGACTACAGTGCGCTGCACTGCTGCTCGCAGCGCCTGTCCACCGAACGCCCGCAGCGACATCTGCGGATATATGCCGGCAGCTGTCAGCATCGGTACGCAGGGGAGACGACGCGAGGTCGGCTCCATAGCCGTTCGATACCACCGAGACCACGGCTGCGATCACAGCGGCGACGGTGGCCCCGGTCCCCGTGCTCGACGCACGTGCGATGTTCCCACTCGGCTCGAGTACCGCGGCGACCCCGCGCTGACACCTGTCGGAACGGGTGCTACTCATCCGGTGGTCAGCACTTCACCGATCGGATCGGCTTCACCGATGGAGGGCCGGCTCGGCGAATCGCAAGGCTCTTGACCCAGCCGGGGGACTGGTTACGTACCGGCACGCGAACACTCGGTGTGGCTGATGTACGGACAGGACGATGGACACCTAGCGTGCTCGTCCGCCGATCCGGTCACCGGCCGGGAGCGTTGCGGCGGCACACCGGGTCCCGACTCTCGGTCGGCAGGCGCGAATTCGACCGACCGGTCCAGGGGTCACGCTGGCCGTCGTCGCCGGTGGGTCCTGCCGAGCACTGGCCTCGCGGCCCGGATGCATCGGGGCAGGTGCATACCGATCGCGGACACCAGGCCGGAATGGTCCTGGAGGTCACCAGCGGTGCCCCCGGACAATCCCCGAGCGATCGAATTGCGGAAGGAAGCCAACCTGCCGGCTCCGGCTTCATCGGAAGTGACGGACCGAACGGTGTGCAAGCGAACAAGGGTAGGCCGGATACCGGGCTCTTTCTACGAAGCCTCCGTCGGTGGTGCTGATGCAGAAGCCGCCCACTCTCGGGCAGTGATGCCGTAGGCGTCTTTGAACGCGCGTGAAAACGTTGAGGGATCGAGGAACCCCCATTTTCTCGCCAACGCGCTGATCGTATATCGCCGACTCGTTGGGTCTGCCAGCTCAGTCTTGATGCGCTCGAGTCGGAGGGTACGGATGTGTTCGGCCACGCCCTGTCCCGTGGCCGAGAACAGTCGGTGGAGGGTCCGCACAGAGACGTTGTGCTCCGCCGCGATCTGTGAGGCACACAGGTTCGGGTCGGCCAGGTTCTGAGCAATGATCAGAACCTGTGGATCCCGGGAGGGCGTGCCTTCCCGGAAGATGATCTGCAAGGAACCTGAATTCTGATCAAGACCAGCGCGCCAACGCTGGCGGGAAGGCACGCCCGTGCTCACGGTAGTGGACAACAACGACGACTCCAACGACACCCGTGTTGGTGCGGATCCGGGAAGGTCGCTGCTCGACGAGATCGTCCGTGACGGGGCCCGGCAGATGCTCGCCGCAGCGTTGCAGGCCGAGGTCGCCGACTATATCGCCCGGCATGCCGGTGAGGTCGACGACAACGGCCACCGTCTGGTCGTGCGCAACGGCTACCACGCGCAGCGCGAGGTGATCACCGCTGCTGGTGCCGTGGCGGTGAAGGCACCGCGGGTCAACGACAGGCGCACCGACCCGGATACCGGTGAGCGCAGGCGGTTCTCGTCGCGTATCTTGCCGGCGTGGGCTCGCAAGTCCTCGCAGGTGTCGGAGGTGCTGCCGCTGCTGTATCTGCACGGATTGTCGACCAGCGACTTCGGGCCCGCTCTGGAGCAGTTCCTCGGCAGTGGTGCCGGCCTGTCACCGGCCTCGATCACCCGACTGACCGCGCAGTGGCAGCACGAGGCGACCGCGTTCGCGAAGCGGGATCTCTCGCAGGTCGACTATGTGTACCTGTGGGTCGACGGCATCCACCTGAAGGTCCGGCTCGAGCAGGAAAAGCTCTGCCTGTTGGTGATGCTCGGGGTGCGGGCGGACGGCCGCAAGGAACTCGTCGCCCTGGCCGACGGCTACCGAGAGTCCACCGAGTCCTGGGCGGACCTGCTGCGGGATTGCCGCCGCCGCGGGATGCGCGCGCCGGCGCTCGCGGTCGGGGACGGAGCTTTGGGATTCTGGCGGGCACTGCGGGAGGTGTTCCCCGCCACCCGCGAACAACGCTGCTGGTTCCACAAACAAGCCAACGTTCTTGCTGCACTCCCGAAATCGGCGCATCCGGGTGCGTTGGCGGCGATGAAGGAGATCATCGGGGCCGAGGACATCGACAAGGCGCAGTTGGCGATCGCAGCGTTCGAACGTGACTACAGCGCGAAGTACCCGAAAGCGGTGAAGAAAATCGTCGATGACGCCGACGTGCTGCTCGAGTACTTCCGGTATCCCGCCGAGCACTGGGTGCATCTACGCACCACGAACCCGATCGAATCGACCTTCGCGACGGTTCGGCTTCGGACCAGGGTGACCAAGGGCCCGGGATCACGGGCGGCGGGCATGGCGATGGCCTACAAGCTGATCGAAGCAGCGCAGTCGCGGTGGCGGGCGGTCAACGCACCACACCTGGTGGCGTTGGTGCGGGCCGGCGCAGTGTTCCACCAGGGCAAGCTCCTCGAACGTCCGGTCGACATCACCCCGGAACCATCGCCCGACACCCCAGTGTCCGAGGTCGCCTGACAAACCCAGATCCACAGGTATTGACAATTCCTCCCAGGTTCTGTCGGATATACGCAAGCACGCACTCGAGTAGGCCGTCAGAGGCGGCGGCTTGATCGGCAAGCTCGGTCCGTATCGCCGCTGACAAAAGATCGACAGCACTGTTGTGGAGTGAAGCTACCTCCGCCAAGTCTCCTGCATCGGTCGCATCGTTGATGCTTGTCATGAAGGATGACACCACTCGTCCGATACCGCGATCGCCCCCGACATTCACCGCGGTCATCCTACCGATGAAATCTTCGGTGAAGCCGAAAGAGTATCGCGGGAACTGGAATACGCTCATTCTCCAGTCTGTCGGGAACAGGATGTCGTAGGGATGGCGAGTGTCCCAGAAAACCAGTCCACCGCGACCGACTCGTGCAGTTCTGCCGTGCTGCTGCACGAGTGCATGGCCGGCGGACTGCACCCCAACCATGAGGTACTCACGCTCGTCCTGGCTGATCAAGCGACGAGTGCGGGTGATCTGCTGGGGCAGTGACGAGGACGTCGCGATACGTACCGTGCCCAAGTTGCCCGTCGAGACCGTACCGATGAAGGGTTGCTCGCTCGTGAGGGTGATGTTGAGCGGGACATAGCTGCGGCAGATGACATCGTGCCAGAGCGCGACGCGATCGGGTGCCGAGACCTGGTCAGAGGAGAAGAAAGTGTTCATCGACCTACCTGGTGCTAACCCCGTTCATTGTTCTTTTCAGGGTAGCCGTAATCGCGATGCCGGGCTCGGTCTCGATGTCGGCTCTCTGCGGTGCGGCGAGAAGGTCATCGCGACATGGGGTGGTGGGCGCCTTCAGCTCAGGGACTCTGGATGTCGATACAGGCCACGACGACCTCGATTACCCCATGTCGATAAGGTGTGACCGGCGGGGATACGTGGGGTGGACCTATCGGGGGTTACGGGCGGGCTGACTCGCTGCGATCGACGATGCGTTGTACTCGGTGATCCTCCGATTCCCCTGTCTCGCCCCTTCACACACCCGTGGCGCTTCGGAGGCGCCACGGGTGCTCCCGAGTCAGATGGTGGCTGTCGCCCGGTCCGTCTCGTCGGAATGTGTGGAGGGCAATGCGCGCTGTTCGTCCGCTCCGTTGAGCTCACGGACGCCGTCGAGTGCCCCGAACTGCGGCACGAACGTGTGCGTGGCATGGATGGTGGAAAGTGGGGTGTTGACGGGCGTGGTGCGGCGCTGGTTGAAGTTCAGCGACAGCACATCCGGCCGTGAGTAGTGGCCTACGGGGTCGGCGGCCTGCTTCGCCAAGGTGATCGCAGACAGATCGATGTCGGCGTAGAGGATCCCCTCCTCATCTTCGGCGAGAGGAGTTGCGAGATCGCGGCCGTCGGGCCCGATGATCCGCGCGAAACCTCCGCCTCGGCCGATCAGCTTTCGCTGTTCCTCGTTCTCGCAGAAGAACTCGTGGGCCTCCGGCGTGACCACCTGGGTGGTGCAAACCACGAAGGTTTGTCCCTCGAGTGCATACATACGCGTGGCCGTGAGCTGGGCATCGACACCGAAGGCGGGGACCTCCGGCTGGTACAGCGACATGCCAGGCCAGCTCGCGACGTGCACCTGCTCGTGCATCGAGTACATTGCGTACTTGGTGAGCGTCTGGAAATGCTCCCAGCAGTTGAGCGCGCCGAGCCGCGCGAAAGGCATGTCGTACACGGAGATATCCGAGCCGTTTCCTTCTCCGTATACCGAACGCTCGACGTGGGTGGGCTTGAGCTTGCGGCGTCGGGCGACCAGCTGCCCATCGGCGTCGATGATGAGCTGGGTCATGTACAAGCTGCCGCCATCCCGCTCGCTGATTCCCACCACTACGGCGATGCTGTGGTCGCGGGCGGCATCGAGCAACCGCTGTACGTGCGGGCTATCCATCGTCAGGGAATTCTCGTGGTAGCGCACGGCGAACTTCGCCATTCCGGCGAGCGGGCTGTCGACCCAGATGTGGTACGGGTACCCCGGGATGAATACCTCGGGAAACGCAACGAGCTCGCACCCGTTCCGGGCTGCTTCCGCGATGATGGACACGGTCTTGTCGACCGTTTTGGCCGCGTCGAACCACACAGGCTGTGCCTGCACCGCAGCAACTTTGAATGTGTTTGTGTATTCGACCATGTCCGTACCTCCGTTGCTTGTGTTTGGCAGGACAGTACGAGGTGAAAAGGCGCATGAATTGACGTGGAATGACACGGGTCCTGGCATTCTGCGCCACCCGTGTAGGGGAGTTCATCTAGCGGTTCGGCCGGGGGTCCGAGGCGGCTCTTCGCCGTTTCGATTCGTCGAAGGACTGGCCGGGCACGTTGAAGGATGTTGAGGCGGTAGTTGTCGGTGTCCTTCTGTGGAACGGCGGATAGGTCGAGGTCTGCGTCGGCTGTGCGTCCCCGTTTCTGGTTCGATCGTCGAGTAGCGGGGGATTGATGGGTTTGTGGTAGTCGTTCGGTAGGGACTGTGTCCACGCCGCAATTGCGTGCTCTCCGTGAGAGTAAGGGCGTGATTGCACTCCGCGAAGTCGGTGGTAGCATGCTCTCGATGCACCACATTACTTGTTGGACAGCGACTTCCGAGACGATCAGGTCATGTGGTCGACTGTAGGCGATGTAGGTGCTTTGCAAAAGTAATAGTTCGATCCGGGGCGAAAGTTCGGGTTCCGCTGCTCCCGCGTGTCTGAGGGTGTGGATAAGCCTTCGGCTCTGGAGTTCTCGGCCAACGGGATCTGAATAGCTAGCGGTGCGGCCTTGGGTGCACCCGTGAATTCTGATCGTGACAATGCGCCCCTGCCGACGGTTCGAGGTGATCTCTGGTTTACCGCGGTAAACCGCAGTGGGGTTCATAGCGGTTCTCAGTAGCGCGATGGGTTGCCAGGTCGTGTGACTAGTGGCGGGTTCGACTAGTCGCGGGTTCGCTGTCACAGTGACGAAAGTGATGCGCGGTTCAAGGTAACGCGATCAGCGCTCGACCGTCAGGGCTTGCCTGCATCATCTCGCCAACCTGCATTCTTGAACCCCGGCACGCCACCGATCAGGCCGAGTTCGGCGCGGTATAGGGAACCCGTATGTTTGCGGAGCCGTGTGGGACCGTTTCCGCATCGACAGTGTCAGGGAGATAGCAGGATTGAGGTAGTTACCATGTATTCACTTGGTGCAGAATGTCTTTGAAGAGAAGATGTGCGGTGGCGCTGGAGGTGGCGTTGACTCGGTCGGCGCTCTCACGTGAGGGTGAGAGCGCAAGGCATCTGAGATGATACGGCGAAAGCTTGTTCGGTAGACCCGTAAGGGTCTATCGTACGTGTTGCGCGTCTCGCGGAGATTACCGTGGTGCAGGCGCAATCGTCATCTCCGCCAAGAGATGACGACGCGAGTCCGAAGTAGCCCCACCCTGGGGTGAAGCATACGGAGGTAACCTGTGGCTGTTCATGTGATGCTCAACCAAAAGGTGGCGTCGGAAAATCGACGCTCACTATGAACCTTGCCGCTGTCAAAGCGGATGTCCTCACCGCCGCGACCGCTGGTGCCGATGACGATGTTCAGTCCCCGGTCGCCGCGATCTCCGTCGACCCGCAGGGCTCCGCAGTCTGGTGGGCTTCGCGCGTCGAGGAGTTGCCGTTTCTGATCGATCAGGTTCACGACAACCTCGACGTGCTGCGTAATCTCGACAAGCTGCCCGGCATCAAGCACGTCTACGTCGACACCCCGGGCTGGATCGACCTGTCCGGTGCTGATGACGGTACCGATGTGCTCGGCACCGGCAGTTCCGCCGACGCCCTGCGAGCGGTGCTCGAGGTCGCTGATCTGGTCATCGTTCCGATCGAACCCGAACCGCTGTGCTTCGATCCCACCGCGCGCACCATCAAGCAGGTCATCGAACCTCTCGGCAAGAATTTCATTGTCGTGGTGAACAATTGGGATCCCCGCGACGGCAAGGTGGACCTCGAGCAGACCCGCGAGTTCGTCCAGGCCAACGGATGGCCGCTGGCGCGAACGGTGGTGCGGCACTACAAGGTCCACACCCGCGCCGCTGCCGAAGGCCGCGTCGTTACCGAGTACGAAGCCAGCCGCGTCTCGTTGCAGGCACGGGAGGATTTCTACAAGCTCAGCCTCGAGCTCGCGGATGGTGGTCGCTGATGCCGCCCAAGGGTGGGCGCGCGAACTTCGCCTCCCTCGTCGGAGCAGTCGGCGACAACTCTCCGGTCGACCGTAAGCGCACCCCCGCACCCACGACGACGAAGACGACGATCGAGCCGCTCGAAGGTCAACTGCTCGCCGATGTTCCGGTCGATCAGCTCATCGCCAACCCCCGCAACCCGCGCGACGAACTCGGGGATCTGTCGGATCTGGCGACGATCGCCGACCGGCAGCTGCAACCCGGCACCGTCGTCAGCCGCACAGCGTGGTTGAAACTGTGACCCGAGGATGAAGACGATCTCGGTGCAGCGCAGTACATCGTCGTCAACGGCAACCGCCGGCTCGCTGCGGCCCAGAAGTACGGCCGTCCCGGTCTCGATGTGGTGCTGCGCGACAGCATCGCCGTCGACAAGGGTGAAATCCTGTGGGCTGCAACGAGTGAGAACATCGACCGCCGTGACTTCGACGTCCTCGAAGAAGCCAAGGCTGTGGAGTTGATGGTCTCCGAGTTCGGTAGTGCGGATGTGGCGGCGAAGAAACTCGGTCGCTCCAAGGGCTGGGTGTCGCAGCGTCGCGCCCTGCTCAAACTTGCCCCCGAGCTGCAAGCAGCCCTGCGTGCAGGTGATCTCGCTGTGCGCCAGGCCCGCTCGCTGGCCCGGGTTCCGCTCGAGGAACAGGTCGCGGCGTGGGAAGCAGCCCAGAACCCTGATCCGGAACCCGAAGCCGACGCAGAGACTGCCGAGCCTGAGGCGCCGCAGCCGAAAGAGCCTGCGAGCAAGCTCGAGCCGGTGGACAAGGTGGCTCAGGCACTCAAGCGTCTGGGAGCGGATCCGGATGTGCTGGCCGCGGCGGTGCGGAAGCACTTCACTGACGACGAGCGTCGCAAGCTCATCGATGCACTCGAGCTCCGGTAACCGCGATCCAAAGCCGATAGCGTTGCTTCACAGCAGTTTCCACTACTCAGCCTTGCGTAGTGATGTACTTGGAATATGGGCCCGGCTGGGAAGAGTGACTAGAGCGTGTCCTGTGAATCGGTGAACACCCCCCCGTGATACGCATTCGGGGTGGTAGGACGCGGTGAGCTGACCGACAAGGCCTGGACGCAGATCGAACCGCTACTGCCCGCTTCAGGACGAGGCGGACAGTGGCGCGATCACCGACAGGTGATCAACGCGATCTTGTGGAAGCTGCGCACCGGCGCACCCTGGCGGGACCTGCCCGAACGCTACGGACCGTGGAAAACGGCGCACGAGCGGTTGCGTAAATGGACCATGGACGGCACCTGGGAGAAGATCCTCGATGCCGCGGTCGTCAAAGACGACGCGGTCGGGGCGGTCGAGTGGATCGTCTCGGTCGACTCGACCGTGGTACGGGCACACCAGCATTCGGCCGGTGCCCGGAAAAAGACATCCCAGGAGCTTGAGAGTCAAGCAGCAGCCTGCTCGGGGTGAGGTGACCAGGCGGTCGTCTCGTCGTAGCAGGTGCGGGTCTTGAGGCATCCGTGCAGGATGCCGACGAGTCGGTTGGCGAGCTGCCGCAGGGCAGGACGGTGACCGAGACCGCGGTCGCGCTGTTTGTCGTAGTAGGCGCGGGCACCGGAGGAAGCTTGCAGTGCCGAGAATGCCTGTGCGCTCAGGGCATCGACGAGCCGATCGCCCAAGGACGAATCGTGCCATAACTGTTTTCTTCTTGCCGGAGGCTCGGGTGATCGGACTGGTTCCGGCGTAGTTCTTGCGCGCTTTGGCGGTAGCGTAGCGGCTGCGGTCGTCACCGAATTCACCGAGCACCCGGGGACCGAGCAAGGATCCGAGTCCCGGCTGGGACAAGATGATCTCAGCGTCCGGGTGTCGGCCAAAATGGGCATCGACCTGCTTCTGCAATGTCGTGATCTCGGTGTTCAGCGTGGTCAGTACGGCCACGGCGGAGCGGGTGGTGGTCGCGTATGCGGTGGTGATCACCGCTGCCCGACCCAGGTGTTCACCGCGCAGCACGGCCTGGATCTGGTCGGTCTTGGTTTCGATGTCGCGACGCCGAGCCTTGCGCAGTGCCGCGGTGATCTGACCGCGTGTCAGTCGCGCTGCCGAGGTCGGGTCGGGTGCTTTGCCGAGTAACTCGAGGGCGTCGACGGCGTCGAGGGCGTCGACGGCGTCGAGGTCGTCGAACGCCTCCAACGCGGCCGGGAAGTACTCGCGCAACGCATGCCGCAGCCGCTGGGTATGGCGGGTGCGTTCCCAGATCAAGGTCTTGTGGGCCCGGGCCACGACCTTGATGGCCTCGGCCTCGGGGCTGTCGCCGGCCACCGGCCGCAGTTGGTGCGAATCGGTCCGCACCATATCGGCCAGCACGTGCGCATCTGCGGCGTCGCTCTTGGCGCCCGAGACTCGTCGACGATCACGAAACGAGATGCCTGCAACGGGTTCACCGCGAACACCGTGTAGCCGGCAGCGACCAACGCCGCTACCCAGGGGCCGTGGTCGGTCTCGATTCCGATGGCCACCTCGGACTCGTCGACGTTGTCGCCCAAGTGGTCGCCGACCATTGTATGCAACCGCGCGATCCCGGCCACTCCTTCCGGCAACCGAGCCTTGCTCAACCTGCGCCCGGATGCATCCATCAACTCGATATCGTGATGCTCTTCCGACCAGTCGTCTCCGACAAACAACATCAGCCTCGTCACCCGCCCTTGCTGTTCAACGCCACTACATCCGGCAGCATGCGGAAGAACGATCAGCAACCTAATGAAGCAGTGCTCCGGTGGCACGACATCCCATCAGCGATTCCGTTCTCCCGGCGGACGGGCAGGGGCACGGTCTTTTTTCAGGACTCGGTGTCCAGGGGGCTCGAGTGCTCACCTGCCCGCCGCTACCAGTGACGAGTCTGCCGCATCGCAGGACCCGCCAGCTCTCATTAGGGGGCTGCACACCGGCAGTCGAAGCGCTCGCCGTCGACGGAGAATGCCTCGGACGTTCCCGAGGAGGACTGAGCAGCAAGATTCATCTCGCGGTCGACGGACGCGGTATGCCGATGAGTGTGATCCTTACCGCCGGCCAGGCCGGTGACAACCCGCAGCTGGTTCCGCTGCTCGACAGGATCGAGGTCGCCCGCCTTGGGGGTGGACGGCCGCGATCCCGTCCGGATGCGGTGGTGGCGGACAAGGCGTATTCGCATCCGAGTACCCGTGTCCTGCTACGGGGGCGCGGGATCCGGTTCACCTGTCCGGAACGGGCGGATCAGAAGGCCGGCCGGGCGGCGAAAGGCTCCCGTGGTGGGCGTCCACCGGCGTTCGACCGGGCCGAGTACGCAGGCGGCAACGTCGTCGAGCGCTGCATCAACCGGCTCAAACACTTCCGTGACCTGGCCACTCGTTACGCCAAACGAGCTGCCTATTTCCGATCCGAGTTGATCATCGCTGCGATCGTCTTGTGGCTTCAGTGATTCACAGGACAGGCCCTAGTGGGCCTGTAGTAGTGCACTGCTTGATAACCGCGGCGGTGCGGTTATGGTCGCGCTCAGTTGGACTTGTCGAAGACGGCAGACCTTTTCTTGGGGTGCAGCTGCCGGTCACTTCATGTGGTTCGAGGATCGAGTGAGGGCTGTCGTGATTCCGAATCCTGCTATCCACTCAGGTATTTCGCGGTAGAAGCTCGACGTGACCTGGTAGGGGCCGTTTGCGTGGAGCGCGGCGTAGGCGGCGATCCAGGTGCGCACCTCATGGGACGAGTGGCCGGCCTGCTCGACGAACCAGTCATTGGTCCACGTGTCGATTTGTTCGAGTTCGCAGGATGCCAGAATTTCGAGAAGATGCTGGTCCCAGTGGGGGTTCAACGGCTGAATGGTGGCGGTACCGGCAGCGAAGTCTCGACCTGCGGTGATGACGCGTTGTTCGCGGGCCTTGCGTTCGGCGTCGCTCGGATTGCGGCCGTCGATCAACCGTTCGCGCACCTGCTCAGGCGAGCTGGTGAACTGCGGAATCGGTGGGTCGTGGGAGAGCCCTCCGGATCCGACGAACAGGACGCGTTTGTCCAGTTTGTTGGCTGCTCGTCCGACAGCTTCGCCGAGCAGCCGAACTCGGCTGACGGGGCCGAGGGGTTCGGCGACGGAGTTGATGAAGATCGGCACGGTCGGTACTGCGATGATCGATCCGACGAGTAGTTGTAGAGCCTGGGCGAAACCGTGGTCGACGTGCATGCGTTCGGAGAACGCGGCGTCGATACCGCTGTCGAGTACTTCGCGCGTAATAGTGCGGGCGGCGTCGCGGTCGACGTCGAGGGGGCCGGCTTCGGTGCCATAGTCGCCGACGGACTGCGCGCCGGCTCCGATGCAGAACGGTGGCAGCAGGTCGTAGAAGACCCCGTTGTAGTGGTCGGGGGCGAAGATCACGATCAGATCTGGGGCGAAATCGGCGATGAATCGGCGCGCGTGGTCGAAGGCGGCGTCGACGGCGTCGATGACTTCTTGATCGGGGTCGTTGCGTCCCATCAGGGGGGAGTGCGACATCGCGCACAGCGCCACAGGCATCGCGGAGCCTCCTTTCTGGTACTTCACGGCCTCTGCCCGGATGGTTCGAGCGAGAGCGGATGAGGTTCGTCGGATGGGTGCGTCCGGCCGGTGCCGCCAGGGGTTTCAGGGGAGGGCGGCACCGGCTGCATCTGTGTCAACTGCGATCGAGGAGAAAATCCAGGTGCAGTTTGTTGAAGGTGTCGGGGTCTTCGTACTGGGGCCAGTGTCCGCAGTTCTCCATGACCGCCAGCTTGGCGCCAGGGATGTGGGAGGCGATGCGCTCTGCTTCGTCGACCGGACCGGAGGGATCTTTGGTGGTCCACAGAACCATCGTTGGCACGGTGATGCCTTGGAGGGTGGCATCGGTGATCATGTTCCGTTTGCGGGTTTCGAGGTCCTGCAAGGCCATGTTCATTTCGCATGCCTTGAGCCAGTCCGGTTGTTGGAAGATGGCCTGGCGGGTGCGGATGAGGTCGTCGGTGACCATGTTCGGGTCGGCCATGAGCCATTCGAGGCGTGCTTTGACGCGTTCCCAGCTCGGGTCTTTCGCCGCTTCCATCGACAGGGTGTAGAGCCGTTCCATTACCTGTGGGTTGGCCATGGTGCCGCCCATGGTGTTGAGCACGATCCGCTCGACTTTGTCCGGGTGGTCGTGAGCGAACTGGGCGGTGACCCATCCGCCCAGCGACTCGCCTGAGAAGGATGCCTTCTCGACGCCGATGGCATCCATAAGGTGCAGCACGTGGTCGATGTAGTGCTTGATCTCGAGGGGGTGATCGGGTTTGGCGGAGTAGCCGTGGCCGATGAAGTCGATGGCCCACACATTGAAATGCTCGGCGTGTGAACGCAGATTGCGGACATATGCTTCGGCGTGGCCGGTGATGCCGTGTAGGAGAATGAGTGTGGGCTTGGAGTCGTCCCCGGCGTGCAAATAGCGGGTGCGGTATGGGCCGGCCTGGATGAACCCCTGGCTGAACTCGACCTGGTTCAGATCGTCCCAGACGCTGGTGTACGGGCGGGTCATGCGTGTGCTCCCTCGATTGGTGTGATGCTGGCTGTGGAGGCTGATGTTGCGTCGTCGGCGGTGACGTGCGGGACGACGATCGGTACGGCGTGGATGCTGTACTGGGGCGTACCGCCGTTCCCGGCGGTTGGGGTCTCATGCGGGGCACGGTCGAGGACGATGCTGAGCGCGTTCTCGAGGTGGGTGAGTGCTTCGCTGTCGCCCCATACCGGAGCGCTGTACCGCCAGGCGACGTAGCCGTCGGGGCGCACGAGAAGAGCCCCGGCCTCATGGATTTCACGGAGCTG
Source organism: Rhodococcus sp. Chr-9 (assembly GCF_000801125.1). Lineage (NCBI taxonomy): Bacteria > Bacillati > Actinomycetota > Actinomycetes > Mycobacteriales > Nocardiaceae > Rhodococcus > Rhodococcus sp. Chr-9. The sequence goes on along the minus strand of NZ_JTIZ01000059.1, from coordinate 31,151 downwards.
CCGCCAGTACCCGTACGAGTCGTTGATGCCCGCTTCACCGATGACTACGGTGCGCAGGAACGGTAGGTCCAATGTGGCAGCGGCACGTTTCCATGCCTGTCCGCCGATGCCGGTGAGCAGGGTCATCTGTCCCTTGCCGGTGACATCGAGGGTCGAGACCCGGGTACCGTGCGGGCCGACCAACCAGGCGTGTGGCAGCTTGGCGCCAGGACGAGTGGTGGCCTGCAGGTACAGTTCCCGGTCGCGTCCCCATACCTCCTCACCGGCTTCAAGGTCGGGGACCACCGCAGACGAGGCGTAACGCTGGTTGAGTTCGACGCCGTGGGCATTGAACTCGGTGTTCTTGACCTCGAGTGCCTCGTATAGGCGCTCACGCAGTGCCGCGCCTTCGGAGGAGGGAGCTTTGAGTTTTGCCAGGCCGGCGGTGACCGGGTCGTCGCTGGTGGGATCGAACCACTCGCGCAGACCGGCGTAGTCCTTGCGGGACTGGTTGGCGCGCGCGACGATCTGCCTGCCGACCGGAACCCGCTCGGGGGAGTAGGACTCGAGCAGTCCCGGTCCCGCGTATCCCTTGGCGGCGTAGGCGATCTTCCAGGCAAGGTTGAATGCATCCTGCATGGAGGTGTTCGAGCCCAGGCCGCTGCTCGGCGGATGCCGGTGTACGGCGTCGCCGCCACAGAACACCCGGCCGGATTGATAATGCTCGGCCCACTGCTGATTGACGTACCAGAACGAGCGCGACACGATGTCGATGGTCAGCTCAGGGTCGCCGACAAGGGTACGGATCTGTTCTAGCACAACGTCATCGGATATGTCGGGTTCACCTTGGGACATGTCGAAGCCCCATCCGGCGATCCACTGGCCCCAAGGTCTGATCGCCCGCAGCAGACCCATGCCGATCTCACCGAAACCGGCCTTGGAGTTGAAGATCCAGTGCAGAATGCTCGGCCGGTGAGCGACGTACTTGCTCAGATCCGCGTTGAACAGGATGTAGGCGGTGCCGGCACGGGCGAGCTCGCCTTCAAAGGGCAGTCCGATCTGTTCGGCGATCTTCGAGCGGGCACCGTCGAAGCCGAGCAGGAAGCGCGCTCGCTGGGTGAACTCGGTGCCCGAGCGCACATCCCGGAATCTCACCGTGACACCGTCCTTGTCCTGGCTGTGATCGAGGTATTCGGTGTTGAAACTGATCAACGCGCCGCGTTCGGCCGCGTTCTTGATCAGTACCGGTTCCATCAGGGGCTGAGGGATGTCGAGCATCGCGCACGGGCTGCCGGCGAGATAGTCGCCGTACCGGGCGCCGGTGCCCCATGTTTGCATCCGGACGATTTCTTCACCGGCCAGACTGGTGGTGAACAGGGTGTCGCCCATCTGGTCCCACGGAGTGGCGTATGTGCGGGCTTCGTCTTCGACGCCCAGGTCGCGGAGCACTTCTACGGCGCGTTGGTTGGTGATGTGCGCGCGGGGTGAGTTCGCCACCCAGGGGAACATCGAGACGGCGTGGACGCGCACACCGTAGGTGGCCAGGGCGAGAGCGGCTGTGCCTCCAGCGGGACCGAGTCCGACGACGATGACGTCGGTGTCGTAGGTGGGGTCGTGGTCGTTCATGGTGGTCACTTCACTTGTCCAGGGTCCGCACGGACCGTGCGGCGTCGGTGGTGGGCGGAGTCGAAGAAGCTGCGGTGGCAGTTGCGCTCGGTGTCGAGGTGCGCTGGTCGGCATCCAGTTGGCGTGTCGCGCCCTTGCGTCCCCAGCCGCCGGGCAGCAGGACCACCGAGACCACCGAGATGGTCGAGACGATCAACAGGTAGAGCACTATCGAGTTGCTGGTGTTGGTGGAGGCGTACAGGGCGGTCGCAATGGTCGGGGCGAACGCCGAGCCCGCGACCTGGGAGATCGTGTAGCCGATCGAGACGCCGCTGTAGCGCACATCTGCATCGAAGATCATGGTGAACAGCGATCCGGTTACTCCGGCGGCGGGGGCCATGGCGATGCCGAAGACCAGTACCTGCGCGGTCATGAAAAGCCAGGGGTTTCCGGTGTTGATCAGCGCGAAGGCCGGGCCGATCGCCACCCCCATGGTGACGGCGCCGAGCAGGTACATGGTCTTGCGGCCGCAGGTGTCCGACAGGGCGCCGAAGACAGGATAGAGGAGGACGGCGACGAGGCCGGCGACGAACACGCCGGCCAGGGCGAAGGTGCGGCTGATTCCGGCGACGGTGGTGCCGTAGGAGACGAGATACGCCATGCAGATGTAGGCGAACACTCCCTGGGACAGGTAGGTGCCGGCAATGAGGAAGATTTCTTTCGAGTGCTTTCGGAATGCGACGGCGATCGGCATCCGCACTACAGCACTGTTGGCTTTGATCTCGGCGAAGTCGGGGCTTTCGGTCAGGGACAGGCGGATGAACAGGCCGATTACGATCAGGACCGCGCTGAACAGGAACGGTAGCCGCCAGCCCCAACTGAGGAACTGCTCGTCCGGGAGCTGAGAAGCGGCGAAGAACGCCAGGGTCGCAATGCTCGTCCCGGCGGGAGCACCCATCTGTGAGAAGGAGCCGAAGAGTCCTTTCTTCGCGGTGGGGGCATGCTCGACGGCCATCAAGGTGGCGCCACCCCATTCACCGCCTACGGCGAAGCCTTGAACCAGGCGCAGCAAGGTGAGCAGGATCGGAGCGGCGATGCCGATCTGGGCGTAACCGGGCAGCAGTCCCATCAGTACTGTGGCGGCACCCATACCGACGAGAGAGATAACGAGCATCTGTTTGCGGCCGACCCGGTCACCGAAGTGGCCGAAGACGATGCCTCCGAGGGGTCGGGCGAGGAATCCGACGCCGAAAGTAGCGAAGGACAACAGGATTCCGATAGCAGGTGAGACATCGGGGAAGAACAAGGTGGGGAAGACCAGTGCGGCCGCGGTGCCGTAGATGAAGAAGTCGTAGTACTCGACGGTGGTCCCTACGAAGCTGGCCAGGGCCACCCGCATCGGGGAGGTCTTCGTTGCGGAAGTCGGCGCGGTGGTCACGGTGTGGTTCCCCCGCTGCGAGGGGCGGGGCAGGCTGGCACTGCGAACAATGCTGGGTGCGAGGCGGTCATGGCCGCGCCTTTCGTCTGAGATTCGTCGGGAGGTCGAAGAGGGCCACCGCAGAAAGGGGCCGAGCAACTGGAATGCTAGACGTCTAGTTGCGAAGCTACTCCAGCGCGAATGGTGACGCAAGTCTCTGTCGGAGGAGGGTGGATCGCTCTGTGGCGATCAATGTGATGCTGCGCTGCCTGAAGATACAGCGCCGCAGGCGGGGCGGAAGCCTGTAGGCCTGTCCGGTGGCACAGAACCCGTTACAGCGAGCGGCTCACCATCAGCGCGATGGCTGAGCACTCGATTCGTCGCGAATGACCGCAATCGTGCCGACGATATGGCGCTCCATCGCCTCACGCGCCGCAGCGGCATCGCGATTTCGGATCGCCTCGGCGATCTCGTGATGGTCGTGCTGGCGGTTGGGTAACGCACTCGCGAGCGGGTTGGTGATGCCGGCGGTGTTGATCAGGAAATCCGACAGATCCCACATCCGCTGACTGGTCTCCTCCATGATCCGTGAATGCGCCATCGCATGGATGGCGGCATGGAATTCCCTGTTGTGAACTCGGTATCCGTGGGCGCGGACCTCGGGGTCGTCGGAGGCGATCAAGGCATCGACGCGTGCAGAGATCAGATCCAGCTCCCGCACCTGCGCCTCGGTTCGCCGTGTGGCCGCCACCGCAGCAATGGCTCCTTCGAAACCACCGAACAGGGTGAAGAAGTCCTCGACCTCACGCGGGGTGTAGGAAACGACCTCGCACCCGACCTGGGGGACGATGTAGACCAGTTTGTCGCTCGAGAGGCGACGCAGGGCATCCATGACCGGCTGTTTGCTCACCCCGAATTCCTGCCGAATCGACTCGACGACGATCTTCTCGCCAGCTGTATAGCGGCCTTCGAGCAATCGGGTCTTCAAGATGTCGTAGAGCGCGGAGGACAGGCGTGCCCCGGAGGTGCGGACGTGCGCGAGGAGGGCGGCAGCCTCGGTGCTAGCCGTCGGGCCGGGATCGGTCGAGGTCATCGGCTCAGGCTTTCCGTCGGTTATCGGGTGGTGCTGGGAGTTGAAGGCAGCGACTTGCATTCTAGTACTTGTGGTGTGAGTCACTGTGAGCTACGTTCATCTGGAACGCTAGCATTCCAGTTCGCGATCAGTGGGCAGCATCCCCGATTGCGGAATCCACTCCGGAGGCATGCACACCCGTAGTGAGGCCGTCGGACACATCCCCGCTACGACGGGTAGGACGAGCCAAGTGCACACCCCTGGGCCCCGTGCAAGGAGAAACTTATGGAATTCTGTATCGGCACCTGCGCCAAGATCGACCAGGTCGCGATGGTGAAGCAGGCCGAGGACCTCGGGGTCACTCACTTCGGTGTCGGCGAAGGCCCGTTGCTGTTCTCCGATCCGTACCAGTTCCTCGCCCTGGCTTCGCAGCAGACCACCGGCATCCACCTGGGCACCATGGTCACCAATCCATTGACCCGCATCGCCCCCGTCACCGCGAACTCCATGGCCACTCTCAATGCCCTGGCGCCAGGCCGAACCTTCCTCGGTATCGGTACCGCCAACAACGCGCTGCGTTCCATGGGTAACCGCACCGCGAAGATCTCCGAACTGTCCCACGCCATCGAGGTCTCCCGTGAACTGATGGCAGGCCACCGGGTCAACCACACCTGGCTCGGACAGTCCCGGGAAGTGGAGTTCCTCGACAAAGAAAGTGGCTTCTACAACGTCACCGACCACATCCCGATCTGGGTTGCTGCCGGCGGGCCCCGCGGTCTTGCCGAAGCAGCCAAATACGCCGACGCCGTCGTCTACTGCCTCGGACCGAACATCGACATGATCCAGATGATTCGTAGGCTCCTGGACAAAGCCGTCGCCGATGCAGGACGAGCCCCAGGCTCTGTCAAGCTCGTCTCGTTGTCCTGGTTCTACCAACTCGGCAACGGAGAAACCTGGGAAGACGGCGTCACCAACGGCTTCGGATCCGGACCGATCAGCTCATGCATCACCAACGCCGGACTGATGGACCAACACCGCGACGAACTCGGCGACTCGATCGTCGACGCCTCACTCACCGCCGCCCAGCAATACCTCGGCGACCCGAAATCCGCGGACCAACCGCACTATCTCGACGTCTGGGCGAAGTACCTGCGCGGCCTCGACCCCCGGCACCGTCCGATCATCACCAAGGAACTCGTCGACTACTGGTGCCTGTACGGCTCTCCTGCCGAGCTACGAGAAAAAACAGCCCTGATGCGCGAAGCCGGCGTCGACATCCTTCAAGTCTTCCTGTCCAACCCACGCACAGCCGCCCGCGACATCGACAACATCGGGCATTCGATCCTCGCCCACGTCTGATCCTTCCCCGTTCTGCCCAGGAGATACTGATGGAACTCGACCCGCGTACCACTGCGCTCGTGGCTGTCCACTGTCAAGGCGACGTCGTCGAAGCTACCGGCGCCTTCGCCGACTTCTTCTACCAGCAGGTGACCGAGCGCAAGGTCATCGACCGCATAGCCACGCTCATCACCGCCGCCCGTACCGCCCACACCACGATCGTCTACACCCGGGTCGCATGGAAGCCGGACTTGTCCGATCTCGACGCCAACTCGCCCCTACTCGGCATCGTCGCCCAATCCGGTTGCCTCAAGGAAGGCAGCGAACTCGCCGAGATCATCGAACCCCTCACGCCGCATGATGAGGACACCGTGCTCACTCACCAGCGCATCGGAGCCTTCGCCCGTACCGACCTCGATACCATCCTACGCAGCAAAGGCATCACCACCCTCCTCTTCGCAGGTGTGGCCACAAACGCCTCCGTCGAGGGAACAGCCAGGGTCGCAGGCGATCTCGGATACCGAGTGGTGATCGTCGAGGATGCATGCTCTGCGGCCACTCTCGCAGCGCATCAAGCCAGCATCGACTCCCTCGCGCTACTGGCCGAGATCAGCACCGTCGACGAAGTCCGCGCTGCTTTGGCTACGACGATCACCGGCACCCCGGTTTGACCGCCGACACCAGTTCTCGGGCACAGCGCGTCGATGCCTATCCGCCCTCACATTGCTGATCTCAGACGGGACTGTAAGAACAACGGTGTAACTCTGAAAGGAGATGCACCACCGTGACCGATGTGATTGATCGTGAGGACGAATCGAACTCGGCACCTGTGGGTGTCAGCGATGCCCGGCTGCAGGAACTGGTGGATCAGGCGCGGGCCGAAGGCCTCCAGCTCACCGGCGAGGGCGGGTTGCTGGCGAAGTTGACCAAGCTGGTGGTGGAGTCCGCCCTCGAGGGCGAGATGGACGACCACCTCGGCTACGGCAAGAATGACCCGGCCGGCAGGGGCAGCGGCAACTCCCGCAACGGCAGACGCGCCAAGACCGTGCTGACCGAGGCCGGCCCGGTCGAGCGCGACGTACCCCGGGACCGGGAGTCCTCGTTCGAGCCGAAGATCGTGGCCAAGCGGCAGCGGCGGCTGACCGGGGTGCAGGACATGGTGATCTCGCTGTCGGCCAAGGGACTGACCACCGGTGAGATCTCTGCGCACCTGGCCGAGGTCTACGGCGCCGAGGTGTCCAAGCAGACGATCTCGACGATCACCGAACGGGTGATGGACGGCATGGCCGAGTGGCAGAACCGGCCGCTGGACCCGGTGTATCCGGTGCTGTTCATCGACTGCATCCACGTCAAGATCCGCGACGGCAACGTGGCCAACCGGCCGATCTACGTCGTGATGGGGGTGACTGTGGACGGCACCCGCGACATCCTCGGATTATGGGCCGGCGAGCACGGCGACGGGGAGGGGCGAAGTATTGGCTTCGGGTGTTGTCGGAGCTGAAGAATCGTGGTGTGCAGGATGTGCTGATCGTCGTGTGCGACGGTCTGAAGCATCTGCCCGACTCGATCGGGCAGGTGTGGCCGCAGACCATCGTGCAAACCTGCGTGGTCCACCTCCTCCGCAATACCTACGCCTACGCCTCCCACAAGGACTGGGCCGAGATCGCCAAGGACCTCAAACCGGTGTACACCGCGCCGTCGGAGCAGGCCGCGCTGGACCGGTTCGCCGAGTTCAGCGACAAATGGGAGAAACGCTATCCCGCGATCATCCGGCTCTGGACCAACACCTGGGCCGAGTTCGTGCCGTTCCTGCAGTTCGACAACGCCATCAGACAGGTCATCTACACGACCAACGCCATCGAAAGTGTCAACGCCCGAATCCGCAGGGCCGTCAAGGCCCGCGGTCATTTCCCGACCGAGGCCGCGGCCCTGAAATGCGTGTACCTGGCCATCATGAGCCTCGATCCCAAAGGCACCGCCCGCCAACGCTGGTCCAACCGCTGGAAGGCAGCACTGAACGCCTTCGAGATCACCTTCGACGGACGCCTGTCCGCTGGACGAAAGTAGCTACAGTTCAACCAGTTACACCGTTAACTTGACAGACCCCCATCAGTGCCCGGTCGCTGGCTGGGTTCAGAGGAGTTGATGGAAGATGTCGAGGGTGACGTTCCACTCGGCGGTCCCGGGGTTTTTGCGGTCCGGCTGGATAGTGACGAAAGTGCGCGCCAGCGCCACGCTCAAGCCGCCGGCAATCAGCGGTAGCCGCTGCTCGGTCTCCTCGGAGAGGGCTACGTCCAAGGGCGGTCGGGCCGCCAGTTGGTCGAGCAGAGGTTGAAGTTCGATCTCCTCGTCCAGCTTCTCGAATCGGTCGATGCTCTCCTGCAGCCCCTTGGTGATCGGCAGGTCCCACGGTTCGATCACGTCCCGCAGGTTTGCCTTTGCCGAGGCCTTGCCGATGAGGATCACGTCGTAGATCTTGTCGTCGATGAAATCCGTATAGCGCTTGAGGTCGTTCCGGTCGACGTGCAGTCCAGCCGCTACCCGGAAGAACCGCTGGAATTTCACGGTGCCCATCACTGGCATGTCGTCAGCTCCTCTCGAAGTATTCATGGATTTGGCGAACCGCCATCGCTCCTTCACCGACAGCGGATGCGACCCGTTTCACCGAGCCGCTGCGGACGTCACCCGCCGCGAACAGACCGGGCCGGCTGGTTTCGAGCGTCCTCGACAACCCGGCGCCGATCCGCCGGTCGCCGTCCCCTCGGGCGCGGACCGCGTCCAGGCCCGTGAGTACGAAGCCGTGGTCGTCGAGTGCGATCGCGTCGGCCAGCCACCCGGTATGCGGCATCGCCCCGATGAAGACGAACAGGGCGTGCACCCCGATCGTGTCCTGTTCCCCCGTGCGATTGTCCTCGACCACAATTTCTTCGAGGTACTTCTCACCGTGGACCGTACGAACCTCGGTATTCCGGTGCACGGTGACGCGCGGATGGCGCTCGATCTGGTCGACCAGGTATCGGGACATACTTTTTCCGAGGTCGTCGCCGCGGATGAGCAGGTGAACGTGGGAGACATGGTCGGCGAGGAAGACGGTGGCCTGTCCGGCGGAGTTTCCGCCGCCGACGATAGCCACCGGGTCGGTGCCGCACATCCGCGCTTCCTGATGGGTTGCGGCGTAATACACGCTCGTCCCCTCCAGTGCCTCGATTCCCGGAACCGTCAACTTGCGATATCGCGCCCCGGTGGCGAGCACGAGGGCCCGGCCGCGGATCTCGCCGCCGTCCGCCAGTTGGAGCACATGGTTCCCGGCCTCGGATCCCAAACCGGTCACCTCCGCCGACACGAGAAGGCGGGTACCGAACTTCCCGGCCTGAATCACGGCCCGCTCGGCCAATTCGGCACCGGAGATCCCCGCCGGAAAGCCCAGGTAGTTCTCGATCCGGGAGGAGGTACTGGCCTGGCCGCCCGCGGCGATCGACTCCAGTGTCACCGTGTTCAACCCGTCCGAGGAGCCGTACACGGACGCGGCCAGACCGGCCGGTCCCGCACCCACCACGACGAGGTCGCACACGTCCTGGGCCGCGTCCGGGACCGGGACCGGAAGCCCGACGATGCGGGCTAGTTCCGCATTCGTCGGATTGCGCAGCACCTTCTCGCCGTGCCAGATCACGACGGGAGTATCCTCTGGGGCGACACCCAGGCTGCGCAGCAGCTGCTCCGCCCGTTCGTCCCGCTCCAGATCGATCCACCGGTGGGGCAATCGGTTGCGCATCGCGAACTCCCGAAGCCGCAACGTATCCGGGGAATAGCAGGAGCCGATGATCCGGAACCCCGAACCGAGCCCGATCAGCAGGTGCCGGCGCACCAGGTAGGCCCGCAGGATCAGATCGCTGAGCACAAGATCGTGGGCCACCAGCGCGCGCACCCGCTCGGCCGGGACGACGAGCACCTCGCCGTCCTCGATCACCTCGGCGGTGAAGAACGCCACCTGGCCATCCAGCAGTCCGAGCTCGCCCAGGAAGCGGCCCGGGCCGTGCACGCGCAGTATCCGGCGTTCGCCGTCCACGGCGCCCTCGTCGATGACCGCGACCTTGCCGGAGAGGATGACGAAGAAGTCGTTGCTGGGCGCGCCCTCTCGGATCAGCACCTCGCCGGTGTGAACCGATCGACGCGTGCCGCCGACCTCGAGCGTCGCGACCTGGTCGTCCGTCAGCCGTGGGAAAGCACCTTCCTCGTCCGGAGTCTCGTCGTCGACCGGCGGACTGTCGGGGACGGGTGCGGCGTCCTCAGACGAAGTTCTGGTCGACATAACACCACCGCCAATCCTCGCCGGGTTCCATCGACTGGACGATCGGATGGCCGATGCTGTGGGCGTGCGCGCTCGCGTGCTTACCCGGCGAGGAGTCGCAGCAACCGACGTGTCCGCACGTCAGGCACAGCCTCAGATGCACCCACGGGGTTCCGAGGCGAAGACATTCCTCGCAACCCTGCGGAGTCCGGGGCGCCACGGGCCGGATCGCGATCACATGTGGGTCCGCGTGGGCAAAAGTCATGAGTTCGCCTCATTGCCTGCTTTTTCCGAGAGCGCCTGATCGAGCCATGTGCGCAGCTGGGGTACCGGAGCGGCGCCCGCCTGACGAGCGAGGACCTCACCTCGGTCCATCACCAGCAGCGTCGGTACGGCGCGGACGGTGAACCGTTCGGCCGTCTGGGGTGCAGCATCCACGTCGACCTTGACGAGCTTGATCTGACCTGCGCGTTCTGTGGCGAGCTGCTCGAGCGCGGGGCTGACCATGCGGCACGGAGCGCACCACGTCGCCCAGAGGTCAACGAGTACAGGCACCGAGGATTTCTCGGCGACCTCCGCGAAGTCGCCGTCCCCGGCCGAGGCGATCCAGGGCAGCGGCTCGTGGCAATTTCCGCAGCGGGGTCTCCCGTTCCCGGCCGCCGGTACCCTGTTGACCTTGCCGCAGTGTGGGCACTTCACCGTGTCGGATCTCATGACGACACCCCTTCTCAGGCCGCGATGGCGGGTTCCGTATATGCGACGGACAGTTCGCCGTCATCGACCGTGACATCGATGGTGCCGCCCGGTTCGATTTCGCCGCGCAACAGCGCACGACCTATCCTGGTTTCGACCTCATGGGCGATATACCTGCGCAGGGGTCGTGCACCGTAGACCGGGTCGAAACCGTGTTCGGCGATGAGCCGGCGTGCTTCCGGTGTGATATTCAAGTGTATCTGTCTCTCTGACAATCTGTTCCGAAGGTCGGTGAGTTGTAGCTCGACGATATGTTCGATCTGGGGCAGTGTGAGCGGGGTGAACAACACGATGTCGTCGATCCGGTTGAGGAACTCGGGACGGAAGTGCCCGCGCAGTTCCGCCAGCACCCGCGCCCGGGCGTCCGGCTTGATCTCGCCGTCGGCTGTGACTCCGTCGAGGAGATGCTGGGATCCGATGTTGGAGGTCATGATGATCACCGTGTTCCGGAAATCGACCTGCCTGCCTTGGGAATCGGTGATCCGGCCGTCATCGAGCACCTGTAGAAGGGTATTGAAGACGTCGGCGTGGGCCTTCTCGATCTCGTCGAAGAGCACCACGGAGTACGGCTTGCGGCGCACCGCCTCGGTGAGCTGACCCCCCTCGTCATACCCGACGTACCCGGGGGGTGCACCGATGAGTCTGCTCACCGTGTGCCGTTCCTGGTACTCGCTCATGTCCAGGCGCACCATGTTGTCTTCGCTGTCGAAGAGGGCACTGGCCAGCGTCTTTGCGAGTTCGGTCTTCCCCACACCTGTCGGGCCCAGGAAGATGAACGAACCGATCGGCCGGCGCGGATCGCGGATACCCGACCTTGCTCTGATTACCGCGTCTGCGACCAGTTGCACTGCCTCGTCCTGACCGATGACTCTCTCGTGCAGGATCTCGTCGAGCTTCAACAGTTTCTCCCGCTCGCCTTCCTGCAGTCGAGCGACCGGGATACCCGTCCATGCGGCCACGATCTCGGCGATCTCGTCTTCGGTGACCACCTCGCGCAGCAACGGATTGCGGCCTTGCCTGGTGGCCAATTGCTCCTCCGCCGCCTTGAGTTTGCGTTCGAGCTCGGTGATCTCGCCGTATCGCAGCTCGGCGGCCCGATTGAGGTCGTAATTGCGTTCGGCCTCCTCGGCTTCGTGGCGCAACCGTTCCAGCTCTCCCCGTAGCTCCTGCACCCGACGGATCGCTTGGCGCTCTGCCTCCCACTGCGCGTGCCGGGCGTCGGCCTCGGCCCGCAGATCGGCCAGCTCCTTGCGCAGCTCGTCGAGACGCGCCTTGCTGGCCGCGTCCGTTTCCTTGGACAGCGCGGCCTCCTCGATCTCCAGGCGGGTCACCTTCCGGGTGAGCTCGTCGAGTTCGGCGGGCATCGAATCGATTTCGGTTCGTAGCCGCGCACACGCCTCATCTACCAGATCGATCGCTTTGTCCGGCAGGAAGCGGTCGGTGATGTACCGGTGCGAGAGGGTCACGGCGGCCACCAGTGCGCCGTCCTGGATCTTCACGCCGTGAAACACCTCGAGGCGTTCGCGAAGTCCGCGCAGAATCGAGATTGCATCCTCGGCACTGGGCTCGTCGACGAGAACGGTCTGGAATCGACGCTCCAATGCTGCATCGGATTCGATGTGCTTGCGATACTCGTCGAGAGTGGTGGCACCGATCATGTGCAGTTCGCCGCGGGCGAGCATCGGTTTGAGCATGTTGCCGGCGTCGAGAGATCCCTCGCCGCCGACCGATCCTGCGCCGACGACGGTGTGTAACTCGTCGACGAACAACAGGATGCGCCCCTCGGCCGCTTTCACCTCGGACAGCACCGCCTGCAGCCGTTCCTCGAACTCGCCGCGGTACTTCGCGCCGGCCACCAGGGAACCCATGTCGAGCGAGAAGATCGTTTTGTCGCGTAGGCCCTCGGGCACGTCGCCGCGGACGATCCGCTGGGCGAGGCCCTCGACGATCGCGGTCTTGCCGACGCCGGGGTCGCCGATCAGCACCGGATTGTTCTTCGTTTTCCGGCTCAGGATCTGCGTTACCCTGCGGATTTCGGCGTCTCGCCCGATGACCGGATCGAGTTTGCCTGCTCGGCCCTCGGAGACGAGGTCGCGTCCGTACTTCTCGAGCGCCTCGTACGCACCCTCCGGGGTGGCCGAGGTGACGCGCTGGTTGCCGCGCACTGTGGTCAAGGCGGCGAGGAAGGTCTCTCGTGTGACCCCATGACTGGCGAGGACCCGTCCGGACGCACTGGCCGATCCCTCCTCGGAGAGGGCCATCACGAGATGCTCCACCGACACGTAGGAATCCTTGAGTCGCTTCGCCTCCCGTTCCGCGGCGTCGAGCAGCTTGGCCAGGCGCTGGGTGATCATCACCTGACCGGGCGTCGCGCCGGGGCCGCTGACCTTCGGCCTGCGCGAGAGTTCACGTTCCAGATCGGAGCGTAGGGCGTCGACGTTCGCGCCGGCCTGCTCGAGCAGTCGGGGTACCAGCCCGTCCTGCTGATCGACCAACGCGAGCAGCAGGTGCTCTCCGTCGACCTCGGTGTGACCCATTCTGGTCGCTACGTTCTGGGCTTCCTGCAGGGCTTCTCGTGACCTTTCAGTCAGGCTGCCGGTGTCCATGGGGGTGTCCTCCTTCTGCGGGACGCTGCTTCGAGTTTCTCGATTCGATCCAGCAGATCGAGCACGAGCCCGATTGCCGAGTAGTTCAGGCCTAGACCCGTCCGCAACCGTTGGATGCGGGCAGCGTGGGCCACTGCTGACGGTTCGAACAATATTTCGCCGCCGGGGTCGCGGCGTGCGTCGATCAGGCCGAGAGCCACGAGTTTTCTTGCCAGGTCGGGGTGCAGCCCGGTACGTTCGGCGAAGACATCCAGCGACATTCCGGTACGGCGAACCAATATGTACTGGGTGACCGGGGTGGGGGTGCTCATGGCTGTTTCCTCGGGTCGAAGTTCGATTCGGCGGCCAACTGTTCGAACAGCTCGCGTTCGCGTGCTGTCGGTTTCGATGGCACCATCACCTTGATTTCGGCGTAGAGGTTGCCGTTGGAGCCTCGCGGGTTGGGCATGCCTTCTCCGCGCAGGCGCAGCTTCCTACCTGTCGACGAGCCCGGTACGACTTTGACTTTCGCCTCACCGCCGGGAGTGGGAACGGCGACCGTCGCGCCGAGGGCTGCTTCCCAGGGGGAGACGGGAAGGTCGACGTAGATGTCCCGGCCCTGTACGCGGAACCGGGCATGCGGTTTGATCCGGACCACGAGGTACAGATCCCCGGGCGGTGCGCCGCCGTTGCCTCGGCCCCCTTGCCCGGCCAGCCGGATTCTTTGGCCGTCGAGGACACCGACCGGAATGTCGACGTCGTATCGTCGTCCGTCCAGACGGAGAGTGCGTTTGCCGCCCCGGTACGCCTCTTCCAGGGTCAGTTCCAGTTCCGCTTCCTGATCGGCGCCGGGAATCGGGCCGTACGCGCCACCGCCGCCGAACATCTGTCCGAAGAGGTCCTCGAAGTCGACGCCGCCCTCGCCACCGAAACCTTGACCGAAGTGCACCCTTCTGCCGCCGGCCCCGCCCCCGCCGCCGTACCCACCGCCGCCGTACCCGCCTGCGCCGGCCCGGACCCGTTCGTCGTAGTCCTCGGGTACCCGCCGGAAGTCGTCCCCGAATCGGTCGTAGCGTTTCCGGGTGTCCGGGTCGGACAACACATGGTAGGCCTCATTGATCTCTTTGAACTTGTCTTCCGCAGTGGGGTCTTTGTTGATGTCGGGGTGATATTTGCGGGCAAGTCGGCGGTAGGCCTGCTGGATTTCGTCGGTGTCGGCGCTGCGCGGGACCCCGAGCGCTTCGTAGTAGTCACGCGCCATGGCGCTCACTCCTCAGGTCGGCTGACGACCACGGTGGCGGGACGCAATTGCTGTCCGTTTTCTCCGTAACCTGGCCGCAAGACCTCGATCACGGTCCCGGAGGGAAGGTCGGGTTGGGCCACCACACTGACTACTTCGTGGAGTTCCGGGGTGAACGGCACACCGACCTCGTCGTGGCGCTCGAAGCCGAGCCGTGACAGCACCTGCACCGCCTGATCCCGGATCGCCTTCACACCCTCGACGACGGCCTGAGGATCGCTATCCGCATGGGCCAGCGCGAGCTCCAAGTTGTCCAGGACAGGCAGCCACGCCGCCGATACCCTCGCTGTCTCCGCGGCGCGTTCACGGTCGAGATCTTTGGCATACCGCTTGCGCAGGTTGTCCAGATCTGCGAGTGCTCTGCGCCAGCGGTCCTCGAGTCGAGCCAGCTTGGCTTCGGTATCGGTGTGATCAGGCCTCGTCTCGGTCTGGTCCGTGTCAGTATGGTCGGTAGCCTGCTCGGTCGTCGAATGATCAGCAGATCTGTCCATCAGGTGCCTCAACTCCGATCGAACTCGGCGTCGATCACGTCGTCGTCATCCGACGACGCAGCGTCTCTTCCGCCGGTCTGGTATCCCTCGCCGCCGTTTTGAACCGCTGCAAGCCCGTAGAGCAACTGCTGCAGCTCCGAGGTCAGTGGCTCTACCTCCGAGGGTGGAGCACCGTCTTCTACAGCCTTCCTCGCGTCGGCGATCAACATCTCGGCACGCGCTTTCTCGTGCGGTGGCGCACTGTCACCCAGTTCGGCAAGTCGCCGTTCCACCTGGTAGGCAACCGAATCGAGGGCGTTACGTGCGTCGACCGCCTTGCGCAGCTCCTCGTCCTCACGCCGGTTCCGTTCGGCCTCGGCGAGCATGCGCTCGACCTCGCTCTGGTCGAGGTTGCCCTGTTCGCTGATCGTGATGCTCTGCTCCTTGCCGGTGTCTTTGTCACGGGCGGTGACGTTGAGAATGCCGTTGGCATCGATATCGAATGTGACTTCGACCTGCGCCTCGCCGCGTGGCGCAGGTCGGATGTCTTCCAGCCGGAACCGGCCCAGCACCCGGTTGTCGGCGGCGCGTTCGCGTTCGCCCTGCAGGACTACGACGTCCACGGCGGACTGATTGTCTTCCGCTGTGGAGAACACTTCGCTGCGTCGGGCGGGGATCGTCGTGTTGCGCTCGATGATCTTGGTCATTACCCCGCCCTGCGTCTCGACGCCGAGGGACAGTGGGGTGACGTCGAGCAACAGTACGTCGGAGACCTCACCTTTGAGCACGCCTGCCTGGACCGCGGCACCGAGCGCCACGACCTCGTCCGGGTTGACGCCCATGTGGGGATCCTTACCGCCGGTGAGCCGGCGAACGAGTGCCTGTACCGCCGGAATGCGTGTCGAACCACCGACCAGGATCACCTCGTGGATGTCGTTGGCGGTGATCTTGGCGTCACTCATTGCCTGCTTTACCGGACCGAGGCAGCGTTCCACCAGATCTGCCGTCAGATCCTCGAACTTCGATCGCATGATCGTGGTGGTGAGGTGTTTGGGGCCGTTCGCGTCTGCGGTGACGAAGGGCAGGTTGACCTGGGCTTGAGTTACCGAGGACAACTCGACCTTGGCCTTCTCTGCCGCCTCGAAGAGTCGTTGCAGCGCTTGTGGATCCTTGCGCAGATCGATGTTCTCCGCGCTCTGGAACTCGTCGGCGAGGTAGTCCACCAGGCGCCGGTCGAAATCGTCTCCGCCGAGGTGGGAGTCGCCGGCCGTCGAGCGAACCTCGACTACTCCCTCGCCGACATCGAGCAGGCTCACATCGAACGTGCCGCCGCCGAGGTCGAAGACCAGTACGGTCTCGTGGGTCTGTTTGTCCATGCCGTACGCCAATGCCGCCGCGGTCGGCTCGTTGATGATCCGCAGGACCTCGAGGCCCGCGATCCGGCCGGCGTCCTTGGTGGCGTTGCGCTGCGCGTCGTTGAAGTAGGCCGGAACGGTGATGACCGCTTCCTTGACCTTCTCGCCAAGGAACTTGCTGGCGTCGTCGACGAGTTTGCGCAGCACCAGGGCACTGATCTCCTCTGGTGCGTACTTCTTACCTCGCACGTCGAATCGTGCCTCACCGTTGTCGCCCGGTACGACGTCGAAGCTGACCGCTTTGGCCTCCTCGGAGATCTCGTCGAAATGACGTCCGATGAAGCGTTTCGCCGAGTAGATCGTGCCCTTCGGGTTCAGGATCGCCTGTCGTCGGGCCAGCTGACCCACCAGGCGCTCGCCGCTATCGGTGAATGCCACCACCGACGGCGTCGTCCGCGCACCCTCGACATTGGAGATCACCACCGGTTCGCCGCCTTGCCAGCTTGCGATGACCGAGTTGGTGGTGCCCAAGTCGATGCCTACCGCAGTTGCCATGATTCATTCCTTTCGATTGGTCCGGCCGGTGAGTCGGCGGACGGCTTGGTCCGCGACTTCGACGTCGGCGAGGACTTCGGAGTGCCGTGGTTGTGTAGGGACATGGTCGTAAGGACTGGGAACGAGGTGAAGTCGCGCTGGCTGCCCTGTCCTGTGATGCGTGCATGAGCAGGCCGAACGGAGCGCCGACAACGGCACCGAAGATCGGCGCGTAGAAGCTGAGATCGAGGCGTGTACACGGCGGCCGGCCTCGGTGGAGTAATCCAAAGATCCAGCCTAATGGTGTAGCTGTCCACGCGCCCGCGGCGGCGCGGGCGCGGCCCAGCGGTAGTTCAGTGTGCCGATGACCTATTCGACCGGCTCGATGTCCTGGCGCGCGATGGCTAGTTTGCCTACTGCGAAATGCTGGCCGGAGAGGTCGTCGACGGCGTTTTCAGTTTCGGCGAAGTTGGCGAACGTTACTATATTTGAGGGGCAGATCGGTGCGGACGTACCGTGGTAGTCCCGCCACTGGACTCTGACATCACCTCCCTGCCTGATGGGTTGGCCGGCCAGAATATCTCCGTGTGGTGCCGCTGCCGCGGATGCCTGGGGTTTTGCGTAGGGGCAGTCCCAGTGTCATCCGATGCGGTTCGGCCGCAGTGAGAATTGTCGCGTCAGGATTGCGTGAGTCCTGCATGTACCTAGCCTCTACTCGGTCCGGGGCACTTCTCAGTATCGCCCAGAACGGTGCCTACCGTCATGGAATGGGGGAATCGACGCGGCGGGCTCAAGTATTGGTCGTAACCCTGCTGATTGGAGAGAAGTGTGCGGATGGGACGAAGAGAGCAAGACGGGAGTAGAGTGTCGACAACGCTTGAATTCGAGGCCGATGCGACGGTGGAGAACGAGAGCACCGTGTCGGTGTGTGGCTAGTCTGCCTAATTCTCCATTCTGATCCTGGGAAGACTGTCGATTCCGCGTCCTCAAAGGCGGTAGCTGGCACCTTTGAGCGTCAACACGTCGGCGTGATGGACGATCCGGTCGATCATCGCGGCGGCGACGGCCTGATCACCGAAGACTCGACCTGACCTTCGTCGCCCGGCGGGACCGCTCCGCGGGGCATCGTGGCTTTCGACGCCGCGACCCGTTCGGCGAATCGCGCCGAAATATAGCGACGCACAGTTGATTCCGATACCGGGACACCGTGGTCGTCGCGCAGTCGTTGGGCGATCGTTGCTACGGTCACCGACTCGTCGAGCTGGCCTTCGATCCAGGTGTGGTGGGCGGCGATCGCCGGCCAGGTCACCGCCCGCGCCGTTGGGTCCACCACTTAGGGGAACCAGGCCCCGATCAACTCGCGCCACAGGTTCTCGTCGAATCTGTGGCCGTCGCCGGGGGCAGCCCCGCCGCCAGTGCCAGGGCCAGGTACTTGCGGATGGTTTTGCGGTCGAGTCCCAGGGCTGTCGAGATCTGCACCTGGGAGCGGCCGGCATGCCAATGCCGGAACAACTCCGTCAGATCGGTCATCGTCCGCGTTCTCCTTGCCACCGCCGGGCCCCTTCCCAGGTCCTCGGTGGACCTCGGGAAGAAGCGAACCTGCAGCAGCACCCGCGCCCCGACTGAATCGCCCCGGGTCTGTCGGAGGCTCTCGAACCTGTGAAGGATGAAGAGCATGGCAGCACCACGGAAGTACAGCGTTGAGCTGAAGGAACGAGCAACGAGAATGGTCGTCGAAGCCCGCCAGGATCCAGCGACACGGCCGGGAGCACTCAAACGGATCGCCGATCAACTCGGTGTGCACCCCGAAGCGCTCCGGACCTGGGTCAAGCAGGCCGAGGTCGACGGCGGCGTGCGCCTCGGCACCACAACCAGCGATGCCGAACGGATCGCACAGCTCGAACGGGAGAACCGCGAGCTGCGGCGGGCGAACACGATCCTCGAGCAGGCCTCGGCTTTCTTTGCGTCAATGCCATCCTGAACAGGCCCGGCGGGACTCGCTCGTTTCTTTGCTGCCCCAACCTCGGTTGGTGGCTTATCCCGATGTGCGGCCCGCCGGGCCCCGGATGGTCGTCCGCGTGGCTTGATAGAAGCGTGCCGCTGATGCCCGATTGAGGCGTGCCCAATGACGACTGCCCGGGCGCCCCGTTCACCCACGGATCGGAGTCGTCAGTTGATCATCATCGGAGTCGATGCTCACAAATCCACCCACACCTTCGTCGCAGTCGACGAGGTCGGACGCAAACTCGGACAGCTGACCGTCAAGGCCACCACCGACGGTCACCTGTCCGCGATCGAGTGGGCCTCCCAGTGGCCGCAGCTGCAGTTCGCGCTCGAAGACTGCCGCCACGTCACCCGACGTCTGGAAGCGGACCTGCTGCGCCGCGGACACTCGGTGGTCCGGGTGAAGACCCAACTGATGGCGGTGCACCGACGCAGCGCCCGCGAACCGGGCAAGTCCGATCCGATCGACGCACACGCGGTCGCGATGGCCGCGCTACGGGAACCGAACCTGCCGATCGCACGACTGGACGGCCCCGCTCGCGAAGTCAAACTTCTGAGCGATCACCGGCACGACTTGGTATGCGAGAGAACCAAACTCATCAGCCGACTGCGCTGGCACCTACACGAACTCGACCCCGAACTACACATCCCGCTCCGCGGTATCCGACGGTACCGTGTGATGGACGAGCTTGCCGACCGGCTTGCACAGTTCACCGGTGTGGTCGCCCAGATCGCTGGTGAACTCCTGGATCGGTGTCGGCAGATGACCCGTCAGATCAACGACCTCGAACAACGGATCCGCGACCGTGTCCGCGCCTTGGCACCGTCGTTGCTCGACATCCCCGGCTGCGGAGTTCTCTCCGCAGCGGTCATCATCGGCGAGACTGCCGGCGCGCACCGCTTCCACTCCAAGGACGCCTACGCGAAGTTCAACGGCACCGCCCCGATCCCGGTCTGGTCGGCCCAAGAGCGGGTGCGTCTGAACCGGGGTGGCAACCGCACCGTCAATGCGGCCCTGCACGCCATCGCCATCACCCAAGTCGCTCGCGGTGGTCCGGGTAAGGACTACGTCGCCAAGCTACNGGGAGGCGGTGCGGTTGCTCCGCCGCCGTATCTCCGACCGAGTGTTCCAGATCTTGCGTGCCGACGAAGCCGAACTCGGAAAGGTCGCGAACGCATCGATTTTGGCGGCGGCTTGACATAGAAGCATCGCGGAGATCGACCGCCCACAGCGCTGATCGTGGAATTCATCGCTGCTCACCGCGATGAACACGGAGTCGATCCGATCTGCGCGGCCCTGCGCGAGACAGCTGCCCAGATCGCTCCGTCCACGGTCCGAGCTCACCTGAGTCCCCAACGAACGGAATCGGCCCGTGCGGTGCGTGACCGTCAGGTTCTGTCCGTCCGAGATCCGGAAGGTTCATGCCGACAATCTCGGCGTGTACGGGGCCCGCAAGGTGCATGCGAGTCTGAAACGAAAGGGGATGGCAGTGGCCCGATGCACCGTGGAAAGATTGATGAAAATCGATGGGTTACAGGGAATACCACGATTGAAGGGTCGGAAGACCACACACAGTGACGGCGCCGAGACTCCGCGGCCGGCAGATCGAGTACAGCGGCGGTTCGTCGCCGACGCACCCAACGTGTTGTGGGTAGCGGATCTGACCTACATTCGCACGCACTCGGGGTGGGTCTACGCCGCATTCGTCCTCGACGTGGGGGCACCTCCCTGGACGAAGTCCTTGGGGGAGTCTCCCGGATGATCGTCGGTTGGCAGGTCTCGGCGTCGATGCGCACCGATCTGGCCCTCGACGCCTTGGATATGGGGTTGTGGGCGCGCCGACGGGCCGGCCAGGATGTTGCCGGGTCGATTCACCACAGCGACCGCGGTGTGCAGTATCGAGCGGTGCGCTACACCGAACGCCTCGATGAATGCGATGCGGTCTCTTCCGTTGGTTCCAAGGGTGATTCGTATTACAACGCGATGGCGGAGGCGTTCAACTCGTTGTTCAAGGCCGAGTGCATCGGCAACCCTGTGATGCGGCCACACGGGGGCTGGCGGGGCGTTGAAGAGGTCGAGTGGGCGGTCGCCGAGTACATCGACTGGTTCGATCACCGCCGCTTGCATGGCGAGATCGACCACGTTCCGCCTGCCGAGTACGAGGCGACCCACTGGGCGAATCACACGGCGGCTGACTACGGTGAGACACCGGTCCTCGCTGAGGCCGGAACCAGATAGCCGAGCCTCCGCCGAACTCGGGGCGATTCATATCACACCGAGCGCCTATACCAAAGAAAACAAGTCCGCCGGCCGACAATACGGTTTGAGTCTCGACAGGCAGACTCGCCACTGTTAGCGGACCACTTCAACCGATCCGACTCGATTCTCTGCCGCGGCATCAAGGCCGGCCCGTCGACCGGCACGACGGTAGTAACGCTTGGCACATATGTTCTGGTGGTGCCAGTATGCGCGTAACGCCAAGGGAAGCCTGGGCATCCAGAACGTTTCTTCGATGGTTTCTGTCGGCTGCTGCGCACCGATCATGATGTCAGCGACGACGATGCCGGCGCCCTCGGCGGTATTGCGCGAGGCCAGGATGTTTCCTTCGGCATCGACAATTTGTGTTGCTCCGACGTAGTTGGTGTCGTACGGAGCTGTCATCGATGTGCCAGGCAAAAGCATGAAGTCGGTGCGGAACTGCCCGCAATGGGATGCCTGCAGGACTGGAGCTCCGACTCGGCGGGCAAATTCGGTGGGAGCATTCTCCGAAAGGTACCTGTTGTATTGCGACAACGGACCAAACATGCGGTCGACGAGACCACCCCAATTGTTGGGGGTTGTCCACCAGTGTGTGCCGGTCATGACGACATCGACTCGGCCAACGAGCCTGCGGGCGGTCTGATTGCGGATCAGCTCCCAACAGACGGCCGCACCCATGCGGCCAAGGCTGGTTTCAAATGCTCCATCGTCGTTGCCGGGGCCGTAGAAAGCGTTC
Organism: Rhodococcus sp. Chr-9; assembly: GCF_000801125.1. NCBI lineage: Bacteria > Bacillati > Actinomycetota > Actinomycetes > Mycobacteriales > Nocardiaceae > Rhodococcus > Rhodococcus sp. Chr-9. The sequence goes on along the minus strand of NZ_JTIZ01000059.1, from coordinate 9,455 downwards.
TCCCACATCGTGGGCAGATCTTTGTCGTGCAGATGGGTTGTGCCATCGGGCTCAAACAGGTGGTAGCGATTGTAGATGTTGTCGTCCTCGGCGATCAGCATTGAGCCACCAATGTGACAGCCATACCGTTTTGCCGCTGCCTTGAACATGTCGACGGCCGCGTTTTGGGGCGGGAGAACGCTTCGATGCGCTTCACTGCGAAACGGCAGCGGAGACGTAGCAAACTCTGGAACCCCAATGAGTTTAGCGCCCTTGCCGGCCGCTTCGGCGATCATCGCATCCAGTCGGCGCATGTTCTCCGCGACGTCGCCAGGGACCCCTTCGAACTGGATGGCCGCGGCCTTCGTGGGCTGCGCTGTGTCGCTCACCGAATCTCCTGAGGTCTATGACGGGATTGTTGAGTTCCCGGCAGGCACGTCGCTCCCCTTATCCTGCAGAAGCGAACTTTACCTTGCGATCATATGGTTGCTCGGCGTCGGCCTGTCAAGGAACCTTGGGATATGGAGCTATCGCGCTTGCCGTGATTCGGTTGGTGTACTTGTTCATACGCAGTGGATGATGCGCTTGCGGAGTAGGTCGGAGTGTGCACCGCTGCCATGATGAGCCCGCGAACTGCTGCGGAGCCGTCGAGAAGCAGCATGGCGGATTGCCTACGCTGCGTCTGCCTGAGACGGATTCAACCACATTCATCCGAGACGGATATTGCGGCCTGTGTCTCCACGGCATGCTCTGCACGCTCGGATCGTGGGGAGGATCTGTCTATGCGCGTGGAGCTTTGCTGGGCGCTGCTTGGTCGCTCTCTTGATCGGCGTTTGGTCCGGCATTCAATGCGTACAGAAAAGCCGCCGTGTCACGTGGACGCCGGACATCAAAACCGGTAAGTTCGCGTAGTTTCTCCAGCCGGTTCAGAACGGCGTTTCGGTGGCAGTAGAGCTGGTTCGCCACCCTTGACACTGTGCCGTCGCCGTTGCAGTATGCGAGCGCGGTTTCGATGAGGGTCGATGCGTCCGGGATACTTTGGAGGGCGCCGAACAACTTGGACGCCAAAGCGTTCACGACGAGCGGTGTCTGCGCTGCAGCCACTGCGAGCCACGCGTCTTTTAGCCTGATTCCACCGAAGGATCGGCTGCACAGCAGCGTGTCGAACTGAAGAAAGTGCCCCCTGAACTGGGAAGATTGGAGTTCGCACACAACAAATCCGCCAGTTCAGGAAAGGCACTTCCGGTGAAAGTGTCCCACAAGTTCATCGACGGCTCGGCCGTGTTCGACGAGGACAACCTCGTCTCGTGCGCCGGCCTGGTCCCGGTCATGGCCTTGGCCGAACACACCCGCCTGCCGGACCTGCTCGCCGAGAAGGTTTCGATCACCACCACGAAGGTCGCGTCCGGGGCGGCGAACCCGGGCCCGAAACTGCTCACCCTGATCGCCGGGATGTGCGCCNAGCTCGAATCCGTGCTCCGCGAACACCTGATCGCACTCACCGCCCGGGTCGAGATCCTGCCCGGCCTGGCCGAGCAGGCGTTCATCGACATCGACTCGCTACTGCGCCCGGTCTACGGACACGCCAAACAAGGCGCGAGCTACGGACACACGAAAATCGCCGGCAGACAGATCCTGCGCAAAGGCCTGTCCCCGCTGGCGACGACACTCAGCACGGCGGACTCCACGCCGATCATCACCGGGATGCGACTGCGCGCCGGGAAAGCCGGATCCGGTAAAGGTGCAGGTCGGATGGTCACGCAGGCCATCGTCACCGCCCGAACAGCGGGCGCAACCGGTGCCCTCGTGGTACGCGGTGATTCCGCCTACGGCACCCGCTCGGTCATCTCGGCATGCCTGCGCGCGAAGGTGTGCTTCTCGCTCGTCCTGGCCAAGAACACCGCGGTCCAACGCGCGATCGACTCGATCCCCGACGACGCGTGGACCCCGGTGAGATATCCCGGTGCCGTGCGTGACCCGGACACCGGAGCGTGGATCTGAAGATGCCGAGGTCGTCGAAACCGCCTACACCGCTTTCGCTTCGACCAAGACTCCGGTCACCGCCCGGTTGATCGTGCGTCGCGTCAAAGACGCCCGCTTCCCCGACGCGTTGTTCCCGGTGTGGCGATATCACCCGTTTTTCACCAACACCACTACCTCGGCCGCCGACGCCGATGTCACCCATCGCCGGCACGCGATCATCGAAACCGTCTTCGCCGACCTCATCGACGGTCCGCTGGCGCACATGCCGTCGGGGCGCTTCGGGGCGAACTCCGCCTGGGTGCTCTGCGCGGCGATCGCCCACAATCTGCTGCGCGCCGCCGGTGTTCTTGCAGGTGGTGGGCATGCTCGCGCCCGTGGGGCGACGCTACGCCGCAAGATCGTCAACCTTCCCGCCCGGTTGTGTCGACCGCAACGAAAACCGATCTTGCGGCTTCCCATGCACTGGCCCTGGTCGGGCGCATGGCTTCGATTGTGGACCAACACCATCGGTCACAGTCCGCCAGCTATCGACTGAACACAGATCGACCCGCCGAGACGGCACGACCGGGACCGCATCGTGGAAAAGCTGGGCAGACCAGCGGTCACCGCATGCCCGCAACTGCTCATACATCCACTCGCCCGGCCGGAACGGGCATCGGCATCACGTCGGTGGATTCAGGTTTAGGAGTCCAGGCGACGTTTGGTTGAGAGCATGTCTCTTATGGACTAGATCGTTTGTGCGGCATAATGCACTGTCGTGGTCGATGCGTTGTCTTCCCGGCTGGTGCCGGATGCGTTGTGGGAGATCGTCGAACCGTTGCTGCCCGGCTTCCGGGCGCGGCCGCAGGGCGGAGGCCGGGCGGCGATCGATGATCGGGCGGTGTTCACCGCTATCGTCTATGTGCTTACCAGCGGCTGTGCCTGGCGGCACCTGCCACCGTCGTTCGGGGTCAGTGTTCCGACCGCACACCGCCGCTTCACCGCCTGGGTTCGGGCCGGGGTGTTCGACGAGATGCACCGCCAGGTCCTCGATCGGCTCGGCGCCGGTGGGGACCTGGACTGGTCCGCCGCGATCCTCGACGCAGCGCACGTGCGGGCGAAGAAGACATCCCAGGAGCTTGGGTGTCAAGCAGCAGCCTTCTCGGCGTGATGCGCCCAGGCCGTCGTTTCGTCGTAGTGGGTGCGGGACTTGAGGCATCCGTGCAGGATGCCGACGAGTCGGTTGGCCAGCTGCCGTAGGGTGGGGCCGTGATCGAGTCCTCGGGCGCGTTGTTTGTCGTGGTAGGCACGGGCGCCGGGAGAGGCGTGCAGGGCTGAGAACGCCTGTGCGTTCAGCGCATCGACGAGCCGATCATTGTGGACGAACCGGGCCGCGACGACCTTCTTTTTGTCGGAGGCGCGGGTGATCGGACTGGTGGCGGCGTAGTTCTTGCGAGCCTTCGCGGTGGCATACCGTTCCGGGTCGTCGCCGAACTCACCGAGCACCCGGGGACCGAGCAACGATCCCAGCCCCGGTTGGGACAGGATGATCTCAGCGTCTTCGGTGTCGGCCACAATGGGCATCGACCTGCCCTTGCAACGCCTTGATCTCGTGATTGAGAGTGCTCAACACGGCGACGGCGGAGCGGGTGGTCGCGGCGTAGGCGGTGGTGATCACCGCCGCCCGGCCCAGGTGTTCGCCTCGCAGAGCTGCCTGGATCCGATCGGTTTTGGTCTCGATGTCGCGACGGCGGGCGTTCCGCAGCGCCGCAGCGATCTGGCCCCGCGTCAGCCGCGCCGCCGAGGCCGGGTCCGGTGCCTTCCCGAGCAGGTCGAGGGCATCGACTGCGTCGAGGTCGTCGAATGCCTCCAACGCGGCCGGGAAGTACTCGCGCAGCGCGTGGCGCAGCCGCTGGGTCTGGCGGGTGCGTTCGAAAGATCAAGGCCTTGTGCGCCCGGGCGAGGACCTTGATCGCCTCGGCTTCGGCGCTGTCGCCGGCCACCGTCCGCAGCTTGTGTGAATCGGTGCGCACCATGTCGGCCAGCATGTGGGCATCGGCGGCGTCGCTCTTGGCACCCGAAACACCGCTGCGTTCCCGAAAACGCGCTGCCTGCAACGGATTCACCGCGAACACTGTGTACCCTGCGGCTACCAACGCCGCCACCCACGGGCCACGGTCGGTCTTGATTCCGATCGCCACCTCGGACTCGTCGACATCGTCGCCGAGTTGTTCGCCGACCATCGCGTGCAAACGCGCGATCCCGACTACTCCTTCCGGGAGTCGCGCCTTGCTCAGCCTCCGTCCGGCCGAGTTCATCAGCTCGACATCGTGATGCTCTTCCGACCAGTCATCTCCGACGAACAACTGCATTGAGCTTCTCCCATCGTCCTCGAACTCGACCACGTTCGGCAGCGTGCGGAAGAACCATCTGCACCCTAATGAAGCAGTGCTCACGCCGGAGCGNCATCCCATCAGCGATTCCGTTCTCCCGGCGGACGGGCAGGGGCACGATCTTTTTCAGGACTCCACGTTGTCCAGGGGGAGAAGTGCTCACCTGCCCGCCGCTACCGGTGACGAGTCTGCCGTATGATCGTGACCCGCTGACTCTCATCAGGGGGGCTCTCTAACCGGTCCCAGCCCGGTCGATCGAGGTAAGAACGGCTCGAAGATCCACATCCTGTCCGACGCCGAGGGCATTCCCCTCGTCACGGCGGTGACCTCGGTGAACACCCACGACAGTGTCATGCTGCAGCCGATGGTCACTGCGATTCCGGCGGTGCGTTCGCGTCGTGGTCCGCGTCGTCGCCGGCCCGGCCGGTTGCGGGCGGACAAGGGTTACGACTATCCCGTACACCGCCGGTGGCTGCGGGCACGGGGCATTGTTCTGCGGATCGCCCGTCGCGGCGTCGGCAGCAGCGAGCGCCTCGGCCGGTACCGGTGGAAGATCGAACGCACCCTGGCCTGGCCCACCGGCTACCGCCGACTGACCATCCGCTGCGAGCGTCACGGCGAGCACTTCGCTGCTTTCCTCCAACTCGCCGCGGCGTTGACCTGCTTCAAGAAACTCGCCAAATGAGACATTCTCTGAGTCACCGGGCCGATTCCGGCCCGGGATTACGGAGGTCGCGTTCACGTCATTTCGTGAAAGTGGCCTCCGCGTATTGACGGTGTCCGGGTCAGCGGCCGCGGCGAGATCGACTAGCGCCCGCAGTCCGCGGTCGGTGGAATTCGATGCGGCGAGGATCTCCACCTCGGTCTCATCAGTTACAGCACGGCCCTCTGTCGGATCGTGGCGAGCACATGGTCGGCGGCCTCGGCGGCGTCGGGGCCGCCGGTGCGCAGCACATCGCCCGCGGTGATCGGGGGGTCGGCCAACAGTGCCGGTTCGCTGATCGCCGCGGTGCGCCACAGGGTCGGGTCGGCCGGGACCTGCACGGCCAGGGAGTGTTCGGCTTCGGTGGCGGGACTGAAGCCGGCGTCGGTCAGGTCGACGAATCGATCGGTGTAGAGCATCGCCCGGGTCGGCAGCCGCCACGGGGCGTACACATCGGCGGCGGGATCCCCACTGACCAGCACCGGCATACCTTGTCGGGTGCAGAATTCGACCGCGGTGGTGGCCTGTGCGATCACCGGGTCCAGGCCGTACCAATAGGTCACGGCACCACCGGGACCCGGATAGACGGCCAGATACTCTGCCAGCAACGCCTCGGGGGAGTCGGCGAGCCAGCCGTGTTCGGTACGGCGCACCGCCTGGAGCTGTTTGAGGGCATGCGAGACCGCCTGCTGGGAGACCCCCAGCAGCTCGGCGAGCCGGTGTTGGGTCTGCGCGGTGTCCGAGAGTAGCAGGGCGCGGGCGAGTGCCCAGCGCACCCACGGTTTCCGGCCCCTCGCAGCACGAACAGGGGCCGCCGCGGCGGACGCGGCATCGGTCACGTCGTAGCGCTCGCCGGCGAAGACGAGCAGGTCCTGGTTCACGGCGATCACATCGACTTCGCCGTTCGTTGCGAGAGTCCGCAGATGAGCGGTGGCGCGTGGGGTCACCACGAGTAGGCGCCGGGCCGGGTCCGGCTGTGCGAGCAGTCGGGTGAGGATCGTGGGGGTTGGTGGCCGCCGGGATGCCCGCATCCGGGTCGGCAACTCTCGGCCGTCGGGCAGGGTCAGGTCCCAGGCGTCGAGGGAACCGGAGGGCAGCCGGATGCCGGCGCGGCGCAGCAACGCGACGGCGTCGGAGAGAACCTGTGCTGTCTCGTCCATGTCGTCCCCCATTCCCTCGTCGCTGACGCTTTACAAGCGTAAGTGAAAATAGCACCTTATCTTGTATTGCCTGATAAATAGGTGACGTTCTCGAGTTCTATCCCGGCATTCGGCCGTGATAGGCGTGGCGTCGGTGGTGTCCTGCTCCTGAGATGGGCCACGGACGAGGATGGCGGTAGGCAACCGCAGCTACCACATGGTTCGATCCGGTCAGCGGAGACGAGGGAAGCGACACGCGGGCCGAGATATCTGTGCGCCTCGGGGGATCGAAGGTCGCGGTTGGTGGGCTGTCGGTCGTGAACTCGTGCGCTCGAGGTCATTCATTCGTGCGCTTCAGGACATGTTCGTTCTCTGCTCGGCCACCTAGTGTTCCACCTCACAGCGATGCGACGGGGTTGCTCAACCGTCATCCAGATGAACTTTGAAAGGTGGCTGTCGGCGTGGCTGGTCTGCAAACAGTGCAAAAGATTGGTCCGGTGCTCGATCTGTTCACAGTTCAGCGTCCGGAATGGGGTGTTTCCGAAGTTGCAGCGGCCATCGACGTGCCTCGGTCGAGTGCTCATGCATTGCTGGCCAGTCTCGTCGACACCGGGTTGTTGCAGTGCCGGAATCGCGGCCGATACCGGCTCGGCTGGCGCATCGTCGAATTGGGGGAAACACTCCGCAGCACTGTGGACGTACGTTCCTGTTCCGCTCCTGTGTTGGAAGAGCTGGTCGAAAACTATGGAGAAACGACACACCTGGCCATCATGGAACGCTGGAGTGTCCTCTACGTCGACAAGGTGATCGGTACGCACAACATCACCGTGCAGGGGGCTCGAGTGGGCACCCGGCTCGATGCCCACTCCACAGCTGTGGGCAAGGTCCTGCTCGCGCAACTCGACAAGACTGAATTGCAGCGGTACTTGACAGCGCGTCCGTTACGTCGATTGACACCGTCGACGACTACGAGTCCGCATGCGCTCGCCGATGCTCTCGAAATGACTCGCATGGCTGGTGTCGCGGTGGACATGGGCGAGACGGTGTCGGAGGTGCACTGTGTCGCCGCACCGGTACGAGACGACATGGGTTCGGTGGTTGCTGCAGTGAGCATAAGTGTTCCGGCCACCCGATTCGCTTCGCGGCGAGCTCAACTCGAGCGTGCTGTGATCGCTGCCGCCAACAAGATCACTCGCTCTATTGCCGAGGCGGCGGACATCGTTCCACTCGAATCCCGGAACCACCCATCGCTGGAGCCGGTCGGTAGCTGTCCCCGAGCGTCCTGACATCTGTATCAACCGCACGACACAACCGAGGAACTATGGATATTGCTGTTCAGAAGGCAGCGGATCGTCTGCTCGACGCGTATCGCACCGCCGAGCCGATCGCCCCGCTGACGCCCGAGTATCCCGACGCGTCCCTAGAAGTGGCATACCGCATCCAGCAGGCGCAAGTAGAGCAGTGGACATCGGCCGGCGATGTCGTCAAGGGACACAAGGTAGGCCTCGCGTCGCGAGCAATTCAGCGACAGATGGGGGTCGACCAGCCCGACTTCGGGCATCTCACCCAGAGCATGTTTCATCTGGAGCACCATCCCATCGCCAGCGGCACATTTCTGCAACCGCGTATCGAACCGGAGATTGCATTCGTCCTTGGTCGTCCACTGGTCGGCCCAGGCGTGACTGCCGCAGAGGCAGCGCGGGCAGTGGATTTCGTCCTGCCTGCGCTGGAGATTGTGGATTCGCGGATCAAGGATTGGAAGATCGGAATTTTCGACACCATCGCCGACAACGCTTCATCCGGCGGGGTCATACTCGGCAGTTGCCCGGTCTCGTTGGACCAGCTGGATCTGCGTCTGGCTGGCTGTAACCTGCACATCAACGGCGAGCTCGTCGCAACCGGTGCCGGTGGCGCAGTTCTCGGGTCACCGCTCAGTGCGCTGGTGTGGCTGGCCAACACGGTAGGTCCGCTCGGCGTGACCCTCGAGCCGGGGCACGTGGTGCTGCCCGGCTCGATGACCGGTGCGTATCCTGTCGCACCCGGCGATTCCATCGTTGCGACTATCAGTGGGCTCGGCACCGTCACCGCCGTGCTCGGCGGAAAGGACGAACAGTGACCGAGCAACTATGGAGCCCGGCCAAAGTGGCCGATGTTCTTATACGAGCGGAGGATAGCGGCGTCGCGCAGACGTCGATTCTCGCAGAATGGGACGGTCTCGATCTGGCCGCGGCATATGAGGCTCAAGATATTGCGCTGCAAATGCGGATCTCGCGGGGGGAGAGGGTCACCGGTGTCAAACTGGGTGTGACCTCCAAGGCGAAGCAGCGTCAGGTGGGAGTCGACTCGCCGTCGACGGCGTGGTTGACGGACGCGATGATCCTTCCGATCGGTGAGCCGGTGCCCCGGGAGAAGATGATCCACGCGCGTGCCGAACCGGAGATTGCGTTCGTCATGGGACGTCGACTCGAAGGGCCCGGGGTCTCGGCGGCGACTGCGCTCGCGGCGGTCGACCATGTGGTCGGTGCGATCGAAATCATCGACAGCCGGTTCTCGGGTTACAAGTTCTCCATGATGGATGCTGTCGCGGACAACAATTCGTCCGGCCGGTACGTCACCGGTCCCATCAGTGTGCGGCCGGACTCGCTGGACCTCGGTCTCGAAGCCTGCTTGCTCGAAGTGGACGGTGAGATCGTCGATTCGGCGACAGGAGCTGCTGTGCACGGCCATCCCGCGGAGGCGCTGGCTTTCGCGGCGAACACCCTCGCCGAGCGTGGCCTGGCGATCGAGCCGGGCTGGGTGATCCTCACCGGGGGGATGACGGATGCGGTTCCGGTCCGGCCGGGGGCGCGGATCGCTGCTCACTTCACTCATCTCGGTACCGTAAATGTGTCAGGAGGCTGATGATGCCGTTCATCGAGGTGACTATTTCCGCAGGGCGTTCGCCCGAACAGCTCCGCGCACTGATACATGAACTCACCTTTGCCGCCCAGCGGGCCGTGGACGCGCCGTTGAGCAACATTCGGGTGGTGCTGCGTGAAGTTCCGGCTACTCACTTTGCCGCCGGTGATGTGACGATTGCAGAACGATCTCCTGCTCAATGACTTTCGTTTGATTCTCCCGAACGATTCTCGTGTCAATGCAAGCGAGTCGGGACAAGACGATGAGTGCAAGGGACACGTAGACCGGAGTTGGGGCGGACTGCCCTGTTCCTTTTCTCGTTCGGGGAGTCGCTATGACGGCTCTTCGCAGTTAGCAGTGGTACTGGTGCCGGCTGGGTGC
>NZ_JTIZ01000009.1:0-19408 GCF_000801125.1 Rhodococcus sp. Chr-9 | reverse complement strand
TGTCTTTGCTGTCGTCGGTGACTCTCTGGTGAGAAAACCTCACTGCCTCGAACACAGACTCGCTCAACGTCGACAGTGGCGGTGCCCAAGGACCGAACTGTGCCTGGTACCTCCTCAGAAACGAGGCGTTGCCCTCCGTTTGTAATCCTTGGAAATACCCCGAGACGGAGTGCAGACCACGGGCTGCTTCGTCGCTGATGTACGTCAGCATGGACTCTTCCAATGCCGGCGCCAGTGTTATGCACCGATCCCGCAACCCCATTGCATAACACTGACGTTCGAACTCAACAGCATCAGATCCGACGAGGGACGATGTCGGCTCCCGATTTCTGAATCGATTCGACGATCTGAGCGAAGTCTCGAGTCCTCATCGATGCGAACTCTTCACCGACGATTCGGGCGCCGTACCGGGGCAACAGTTGGCGAGCCAAGCCATGTGTCGTTCGCGGCCAACAATAATCGTTGCCGGCCAGAAACGATCGTCGCACCCCCTCCATCTGCGTGAGTGGTTTCGTAGCTGTTGCCAACTGATCGCCCGGCCGCTCCCCGAGTTGGAGACGGAGACGACCGCCGCTGCCTCCTTCGTTCATGACCGGCTGCACCAGCAGCACGGGTGCATCGCCGAGCGCCTCGGCAACTGCGGTATAGGTAGCCGATGTGGTGGCGATCAGGATGGTCCGGCAGCCTGCCTGAACGAGTCGCCGCGCTTCCATGACGCCGGTCTCCGGGTCTGTGGCGTCATCGCCCACGATCAACTCGACCCGTCGGCCATGAATGCCACCCTCGGCATTGATTTCCTCGAGCGCCAGCATGGCAGCGTTGTCGATTGAGGTAGCGAAGGGGCTGCAGGGTCCGGATTTCGACGTCAACAAGCCCAGACGGGGATGGGGCGAGGCGTTTCGAGCGGTAGGGAACCCTCGACGCCGCATCAACCATTCCAATCCGGGCTGGTCGAGTTCGGCGATGAGCCGAACTCTCGTGCCTCCATCGGCGGCTCCGAAACGAAGTTTGATAAGCCCCCGCCAAGGCTGGTCGTGCACGATATCGAGGTACACATACGGACGCGCAGCAGCGATACGGCCGAGAATCTCGACCGGTTCTGCGCCGGAACCGCTGAGGTGGACCGCCATACGCACGGCAGCGCCGGGTTCGACCCGACCGCATACCCCGCCGAACAGCCATCCCGCCTCTTCGCCTGCTCCGAAAGGCTGTAGGCCACCGAGGGTGGGGATGCGGTCCACTCTTCCGCGTGCAATACGAGTTGGGTCCCCGTGTTCCCTGGAAGCTATGCACGTCACAGAGATCTATCGGTGGCAGCGGTGCGATCGGCAGCCTCGACGGCATCTACCAGGGCTCCTCGAAACACTTCCTGCAACATCGCGATGACATCCCGGGCGGGACCGGCCGGGTCGATCGAGTAGAAACGGAAGCGTCCGACCTTGCGTTCGGTGACCAATCCCGCGTGCCGCAGGATCCGGAGGTGGTTCGAAACGCCGGTGCGTCCCACGCTGTCGATCTGGTCGACCAGTTCCTTGACACTGCACTCATCGCGCTCTGCCAGCACAGTGAGAATGGCTCGCCGCACAGGGTCAGCGAGGGCATCGAAGGCCAGCTGTGCGGACAAGATCCCGATCTCCTCGAGTCAACAGTCGATGACGTATAGAAGAGTACCTCCTCGTAGCTCGTACAGGACGGGCCGACTTCGCACCGCTCCGACGACCGGACCAGCTACATCTGCAGCGAGACGAGTCGGGTGTTAGGGTCTGTGACGTCCCCACGGGAGCCCTATTGCAGGGGCTGAGATCGGGCTGAGGCAGCCTGCGACCGTCGAACCTGCCCGGGTAATGCCGGCGAAGGAAGTAGGAACGATTCCGATGAGTGCATCCAATTCGCATGCCCTGAGCTATGTCCACGACGAGGAACACGACCTGCGTGTACCTGTCACAGAGATCCGCTTGGGCGACTCTCCCGGCGGGGTGCCGAACCCGTCGCTGCAGGTCTACCGCACTGCAGGTCCCGGTAGCGATCCGCTGGTCGGGCTCCCGCCGACGCGCGCCGACTGGATTGCTGCTCGCGGCGACGTCGAGCACTACCCGGGGCGAGAACGGGATCTGCTCGACGATGGCCGCTCGGCGGTGCGGCGTGGAGAGGCGTCCCGGGAGTGGAAGGGGCCCCGACCTGTCCCGGTGCGAGCGAGGACAGGCCGGACGGTCACGCAGATGCACTATGCCCGGGCGGGGATCATCACCCAGGAAATGCGGTTCGTGGCGCTGCGGGAGAACTGCGACGTGGAACTGGTGCGCTCGGAGGTGGCGGCGGGTCGGGCGATCATCCCCGCCAACGTCAACCACCCCGAGTCCGAGCCGATGATCATCGGCAAGTCCTTCCTGGTGAAGATCAATGCCAACATCGGTAACTCAGCGGTGACCAGCTCCATCGTCGACGAAGTCGACAAGATGCGCTGGGCCACCCGTTGGGGCGCGGACACTGTGATGGACCTGTCCACCGGTGAAGATATCCACACCACCCGAGAGTGGATCATTCGCAACTCCCCGGTGCCGATCGGCACGGTGCCGATCTACCAGGCTCTGGAGAAGGTCGCCGGCCAGGCCGATGCGCTGACGTGGGAGATCTTTCGCGACACCGTGATCGAGCAGTGTGAGCAGGGTGTGGACTACATGACCATCCACGCCGGAGTGCTGCTGCGCTACGTACCGCTCACGGCCGAGCGGCTCACCGGCATCGTCTCCCGAGGTGGGTCGATCATGGCCGGTTGGTGCCTTGCCCATCACGAGGAAAATTTTCTCTACACCCACTTCGACGAACTGTGTGAGATCTTCGCCCGCTACGACGTGGCATTTTCCCTCGGGGACGGGCTGCGACCGGGGTCGATCGCCGACGCCAACGACGCCGCGCAGTACGCCGAACTGGACACCCTTGCCGAACTGACCACCCGTGCCTGGGCTCACGACGTTCAGGTGATGGTCGAAGGCCCTGGCCACATCCCGATCCATCGGGTGCGGGAAAATGTGGAGCGTCAGCAGAAGTTATGTCATGGAGCGCCTTTCTACACCCTGGGGCCGCTGGTGACCGACATTGCTCCGGGCTACGACCACATCACCTCCGCGATCGGGGCCACCGAGATCGCCCGCCATGGCACCGCGATGCTGTGTTATGTCACCCCGAAGGAGCATCTGGGACTGCCGAATCGGGACGACGTGAAGACCGGGGTCATCACGTACAAGATCGCCGCTCATGCCGCCGACATCGCCAAGGGCCATCCCGGTGCCGTCGAGCGTGACGACGCGTTGTCGAAGGCGCGTTTCGAGTTTCGTTGGCGGGATCAGTTCGCTCTGTCGCTGGATCCGGATACGGCCGAGCAGTTCCATGACGAGACGCTTCCGGCTGAACCGGCCAAGACGGCGCACTTCTGCTCGATGTGTGGGCCGAAGTTCTGCTCGATGCGTATCTCCCAAGACATCCGGACCAGGTTCGGTGACGCCGCCGACCAGGCCGCCGTCGCCGGGATGCAACATATGTCCGACCAGTTCAGGGCCGCCGGCAGCACGGTGTATTTGGATACCCCTACTGTCCTGTCCTCCGAAAGTAAGCGTGTGACACAGGACAACTGAGGTCGCAGGGGCGTTGAGTCCAGGTGACGGGAGGACACGGACGCAACGCCCTCAGCGGCGTGACGCACGCCCGCACTTGCTCTGCCGGGTGGCGTTGTGTAGCGATGATGAAGGTGGTCGAGGACGGAGTCGGCATCGATGTGCGGTTTCGCGGTGCCGGCGACCGTCCGGGTTCGAGTACGAGGGGAATGAGATTCAGCGGCGGTACCCACTCGTGCTCAACGAAAGTGCCCATGTGTGAGCGGGGTTCGCTGTAGCAGTGATCGGGTGCCGGCGGGCGAGGCGGTGACGAAATCGCCCACCTCGCTGCCGAATCGGGGGTGACCTGCACTTGTGACTCGCTCAGCTTCGAGGCACCGAGGAGTAGTTGCCGGGTGGTCTCGACGCCTGCCGTGACACGGTGCGGGTTGCCGTTCCCCTCACCGTGTCACGGCAGGCGGCCGTCTCGGAAGAGCGGTCGTGATCGTCGCCCCGGTCGATTCTGCTTCCGGGATCGGCGGTCGCTGCACACGCGCTGGAACGCGTCCGGACCATCCCGCATTCGCTCGGCGTCGACCTCGCGCGGCGGTGTTGTCCACCATCTCCGCGCGGTAATCAGTCTTCTCGATGATGCCTTGCGGGTTCTTGACCCGGGCAGGTACACCGCACCCGAGACCCTTGCAGCGTTGACGGTGCTGATCAGAGCAGCGTGAACGCGCCGACTACTGGGCAAGAGAGGCGGATTTGGTCGCCTCCAAGCGGCCGAAGTACCGAGATCTGGAAAGCACGGCAGTGGCTGAGATGAAGCGCGGCCGATCGGCTCCCGTCTCGATGTTCTCCCCGCAGGGGCCGAGTTCGGCGATAGTGGCATGCGCTTGTGAGACTGAATCGGCCGACGGGGAGAATCTCTCGTTGATCGTGTCGACGTGACGCGCCCGAACCGACAATTTTCCGGTCATGCCGAACTTTTTGGCTGTGTCGATGTCGGCTGCGACGATATCCCGATCATCCGCAGCGCTCGGGCCGTCGATAGGCGCTGCGATTTCCGCCGTCTTGCTGGCGATGACGAGGGTCGAGCGTGCATACGCCAGGCCTTCTGGTGTCCCATCGATGTCGAGGTCGCTGCAGAAGTCTCTGATGCCGAAGGCCAAGCGCACGACCGGTGAGCATTCAGCGATACGGTCGGCCTGACGAAGCGAGGAAGCAGTCTCGACCATAGCGACGATCGGGACATGGGGGAGTGCGGCAGACGCGATGTCGATGTCTTGCGGACTCTCGGTTTTTGCAAGAACAATTCCGGTAAGGCCCCGCGAATCGCGGAGTATTTCCAGGTCGAGTGCAAGTTCACGGGTCGAAGCGTCGTTGACTCGGACCCAACCGACTCTGTCGCGAAGCCACTGCGCCGCAACTGTCCGTGCAGATGTTTTCTCCCTGTAGGGCACTCCATCCTCGAGATCGAGGACAAGGCAGTCCGGACTGGTAGCGACCGCGGTATGCAACCGCGCGAGATCGGTAGGGGGGACGAGTAGCCATGATCGGGCAAGGCGTGCCAGCTCGGTTCGCGCTTCCCGGGCTGCATCGGGTTCCTCGAAGTCGAATGACATCGTTGTTGTCGATCTCCAGTATTTATTCGAATCAGTGGATGTTGTGGATTATCGATGCTGTGCGGACGAGTCCTGGAATCTCCGATTTCTGCAGGACAGTTGCCATGAACAACTGTCAGGGGGTCAGAGCGATGTACTTGGTGTTGAGGTACTCTTCGATTCCTTCGCTGCCGCCCTCGCTGCCCAACCCGGACTGCTTGATGCCGCCGAAGGGAGCCGCTGGATCGGAAATAATGCCCCGGTTCACGCCGACCATCCCGAATTCGAGGGCGCGAGCGACTCGGGACGCTCGATCGAGGTTCTGCGTGTAGAAGTAGGCAGCCAATCCGTAGTCGGTGTCGTTTGCGCTCGCGACTACTTCGGCCTCGGTGTCGAAGCCTGTGATGACCGCAACCGGACCGAAGATCTCTTCACTGAGGATGCGTGCACCGGCAGGTACATTGTCGATGACGGTCGGTTGGTAGAAGTAGCCGGGACCGTCGATGGGTGTCCCGCCCGTGCGCACGCGTGCTCCGGCAGCAACGGCTTCATCGACCAGTGCTGCAACCGCGTTGCGTTGCTTGGCATTGATCAACGGACCAAGCGTGACGTCGTCTTCGTAACCGGGACCCACTGTTGTCGCGGCGATCCGATCGCACAGAGCACGAGTGAACTCTTCCCGGATCGAATTGTGTACGAGCAGTCGATTGGCGGCAGTACAGGCTTCACCACCGTTACGCATCTTGGCGGCCATCGCACCGTCGACTGCGGCGTCGATGTCGGCGTCATCGAAGACGATGAACGGGGCATTGCCGCCAAGTTCCATGGAGCTCTTCAGTATCTGATCTGCGGATTGTTCGATGATCTTCTTCCCGACGGCGGTGGATCCGGTGAAGGAGACCTTTCGCAGTCGACGGTCCTTCATCAGAGTGCCGACGACGTCTGGGGCATCGAGAGTCGGTAGTACAGACAGAACACCACGAGGAAGACCGGCTTCAGCAAAGACGTGTGCGAGCAGCAACATGGTGAGGGGAGTGTCCTCGGCCGGTTTGACGATGATGGTGCATCCAGCCGCGAGCGCCGGGCCGATCTTGCGTGTCCCCATCGCGAGCGGAAAGTTCCAGGGCGTGATGGCCAGGGCTGGACCCGCAGGTTCCTTGATCACCGCGATGTGGCCGTTTCCAGACGGTGCGGTCGCGGTACGACCGCCGATTCGAACAGCTTCCTCTGCGAACCACCGGAGGAACTCTGCTCCGTACACCACCTCGCCGCGACTCTCCGCCAACGGTTTGCCCATTTCGAGTGTGATCAGCCGGGCGAACTCTTCGGACCGCTCCATGACGAGTTCCCAGGCTCTGCGAAGGATCTCCGACCGTTCGCGAGGGGCGGTCGCAGCCCATGCCGGCTGAACCTCGGCAGCCGATGCGAGCGCGTGTCTTGCGTCGGCGACGCTGCCGTTGGCTACGGTCGTCAAGACGGTGCCAGTCGCAGGATTCACAATGTCGAAACGTCTACCGGAACAGGACTCGCGAGTAGTGCCGTCGATCCAGAGGCCGGTCGGGACGGCAGCCAGTAGGGAGCTGAAGCCGGTCATCGAGGTTCCTTTCGGATGGTGCCAACCGTGGCAATAGCGGGTGCGAGCCTGACTCGTGAAAAGTGAAGCTCTGCGAAGAGCCGGATCATCGACTTCCGCTCAGAGGGAACGAGTGACGATGGTCGCGGTTTTGGGCAAGGAACAGCAATGAGAAGGCCATCCGGACCAGTTCTCGTCGAGCTCCACGGAGCGGCCGTTGACGCGTCCCAATCCGGTCAGTTTCACGATGCCCGGTAGATAGGGGAGCAAGATCTCGTGTGTTACTACCCGGACGTCATCGTCCTCGGTAGGGATGAGTTGAATGTCGTGACACCCATTGATCTGGACTATCATGGCGCTTCTTCGATCGATGATCCGTCGATGACCCGACGGCGCATTGTCCGAATCAGTGGTCCGTCTGATTCGGCAGCAGCGAACGCTTGCTGCCATTCAGGATCCGCGAGCATCTGGGACCACTTGTTTTCGAGCTCGGCCAGGTTTGCGAATCGAACGGTGTACACCAATTCGCCGAAGGAGTGTTCTCCGATCAGTGTGTGGCCGGCGCTGATCAGCTCCATGTCGTATCGCTTGAACATGCGGGCCGTGTGGTTGGTGAAGAGGTCGATTATCGCCGACAGTTTGCCCGGTACCGCGACGTACTCCCTGATCTCGTAGATCACAGCTGTCCTTTCTGTCAGTTATCCGGAATGCCGTTGGGCAATTCGTGAAACTTGCTGGCGTAAAATACGAGTGGGTCCTGCTCGGCTTCGAAGTCGTGTCCGATGATGCGGAGAAGCACGAATCGATGATCGCCCGTCGTGGTTTCCGATTCGATTTCGCAGTCGAACCAGGCTGCTGCACCGTGCAGGAAGACTGATCCGTCGGGCCCGCTCTCCCAGCTCACGTTGGCGAACCGGTCGACCTGGCGGGCGGCGAGTTGCCGGCACGGTGTCTGCTGTCCTGCTCCCAGGACCGACAGTCCGATCCGTGGTCGTTCTCGTAGCTTGGGCCAGGTGGTCGAGGACGTCTGAACGAACACGCCCACCAACGGAGGCTCCAATGACACGTTGACGAACGCACTGACGGCCATACCGATCGGCTCACCGGTCACGTCGGTCGCGCACAGCGCGGTGACCCCGCTCGGGAAGCGGCCGAACGTTGCGCGCAACGCCGCTGTGTCGACCGTACCGATGTCGTCGTGGACACCTCTGAGGTTTATGGCCGTCATGATCTGGCCTTCGGCGTGTAGGGCTTTGTCAGAACACATGGTTCTTCCCCCCGAATACCTCGCTGACGGAGTCGTCGGTGAAGATGCACCGGATCGAGTCGGCGAGCATCGGTGCGCACGATACGACGTCGACGGTCGACGGGGCTCCGGGCCCGAGGGGGATGGTGTCTGTCACGACGATGCGCTCGAACGGAGAGTTGGCGAGGTTCTCGTGCGCAGAGCCGCTGAACACTGCGTGGGTAGCGGCGGCGAAGACTCGCGAGCATCCGGCGCGGACGACCGCCTCGCCTGCTGCGCGTAGGGTTCCCGCGGTGTCGATCATGTCGTCGACGATGATCGCGGTTTTACCTCGTACATCTCCAATGACGGTGGTGATCTCCGCGACCTGCTGCTGAGGACGTTCCTTGTCCAGGATGGCCAGGCCGGCACCGATGCGAGTGGCGAATTGCTTATTGAGCTTTACGCGACCGGCGTCCGGCGCGACGACCACCAGGTCGTCGTCCAGCGCGGCGAAGTGGTCCGCGAGTGCCATCAGCGCGGTCATGTGGTCGACCGGAACGCTGAAGAAGCCCTGAAGCTGTCCCGCGTGTAGGTCCATCGTGAGTACCCGGTCGACACCGGCTGCCTCGAGGATTCGTGCCACCATACGAGCCGAGATGGGTTCGCGGGGTGAGGATTTCTTGTCCTGACGGGAGTAGCCGAACCAGGGGGTGACCGCGACTACTCGGCGTGCACTGGCGCCGATGGCTGCATCGATCATCACGAGCAGTTCGACCAGTGCGTCGTTGGCGCTGAGGCCTTCGATGGGGTTTGCGCACATCGGTTGGATCAGGAAGACGTCTGCGCCTCGAATGGATTCGTCGAATCTGCAGTACACCTCTCCGTTGGAGAATGTCTTCAGAGCGACCCGACCCAGATCGACCTGCAGGTTGGAGGCGATCGACGAGGCGAGCGCCGGATTGGCGCGGCCCGAGAACAACATCAATTGTTTCTGGGATCCGAACGGAATGGAGGTCGTCATTGGTGGCCTTCCAGGTAGATGCCGGGGAATCGGGCATGTGCGGGGAGTGTGGCGCGAAAGGACGAGAGCATCGTGGGGATGTAGCGGTGGGTTCGAAGGTGGAGATTCCCGTATCGGCGATAGAAACGTTTCTATGGAGGGTGGGCGGATACGGCGCCCAGCATGATCACACGGTGATCGGTTATACGTGTGCGGCGTTGACCTCGTCGGCGATCGGCATCCCTGTGCGGGCACCGACATGTCTGACCGACAGTGACGCTGCCGTTACTGCAAGCGCACTTGCGGCTCCGAGCGGCATCCCGGAGGAAAGCGACGCTGCGAGCACACCGTTGAACGTGTCGCCCGCACCGGTTGTGTCACGCACGTCCGATACCTGCAGGGCCGGGACGGGTTCGATGGTTCCGTCGGGATAGGCCACGATCGCCCCCTTGTCCCCTCTGGTCACGACGAGGCACGCTCCCGTGGCCCGAGCGACGTTCGCCGAGGCGTCACCGACGTCGGTGAACGGGATGGACAGTGCAGCGCACAGGTCACGAAGCTCTGAACTATTGGGTGTCAGAACCGACGCTGCGTGGGCGCTGGCGATGAACTCGTTGCGCACAGGGGCCGGATTCAGCACACAGCGCAGTCCCATGTCGGAGGCTGTCGACACGGCAGCTTCGACCGCTGCCGGGAGGATTTCGGTGCTGACGAGTACACATCCGGCCCACCCCGATGCACGCTCGACGGCCCGGCGAACGAGTGCCGGCGTAAGGGCAGCGTTGGCCCCGGCGGCAACGGCGATCTGGTTTTCCCCCACCGCGTCGACCACGATCAGGGCAGTGCCGGTGGCGGTGTCGTCGAGGACGGCGACGTCGGTGACGTCGACACCGGAGGCGCGGAGCTCGACCAATGCCTCGCGTCCGAGTTCATCATCGCCGATCGCTCCGCAATAGCGCACCGGCACGTTCATGCGGGCGGCTGCGATAGCCGCGTTCGCGCCCTTGCCGCCGCCGAACTTGTCCAGGTGTGGACCGACGACGGTCTCACCCGGACCGGGTAACCGATCGACGGCCACGACCAGATCGACGTTGAGGGCGCCGACCACTAGAACCCCGTTACTCATTGACGCTCCCGCTGATAGTGCACACCGATGACCGATCCTGGAGTGTCGTCGGTAACGGATCCATGGGTTCCGGTGTGCGGTTCTCAATCAAATCGAAAAGGACTGTCGCTGCGCGGTAGCCCATGTCTCGCGCCGGCTGGCGCACGGTGGTGAGCCGCGGCGTGAGAAGCGACGACAGAGGAAGGTCGTCGAAGCCCACGATGCTGACGTCCTCGGGCATACGGAGCCCTTGTGCGCGGCAATACTCCATCGCGCCCACAGCCATGAGGTCGTTGGCGCAGATCAGGGCAGTGGGCCGAGTCTGCGCCGCCAACGCGCGTTGGGCCAGGTCCCGGCCGGACGATTGCTGGTAGTCGCCGTAGTACACCGGGACCGTGTCCGGGTCGATGCCTGCCCCGGCAAGTGCCTCGCGGTAGCCGGCCAGTCGTTGTTGAGCCGTCCACAGACCCTCCGGACCGCCGATGACCGCAACGTCCCGGTGGCCCTTGTCGAGGACGTGTTGCGCGACCTGGCGAGCTCCCCTGCGGGAGTCGCAGACCACGGCGGGCAGGTCGATGCCCGGGATCTGCTCGTCGACGAGCACCACCGGACCAGAGCGAGCCAGTTCGTAGCAAGCTTCGGGCATGGACCCGGTGCTGGTCAGGTAGATGACTCCGTCCACGCGTTGGCTGCGCAGCAATCTGGTCTGGGCTTCCTCGGATTGTTCCGAGCTGCCCGGGACCACCAGGACCACCAGGACATCACGTGCCGATGCGGCTTGATGGACCCCTTCGGTGATCATGGCGAAGAACTGATTGGTCAGGTCGGGTACGACCATGCCAATACGGGAAGCGCTGCGGCGTTTGAGATTACGCGCAGACTCGTTCGGCGAGTATTCCAGAACTCGCACGGCGTCGAGCACACGGGTACGGCGGTCGGGCGCAACCGGGCCGGAGTCGTTGAGTACGTAGCTCACCGTGCTCATGGAGACTCCAGCGTGTTCCGCGACGTCCTTGATGGTCGTGCGCTTGCGCGTGCGTCTGTGCTCAGATGACGCCACAGCAATCCCTCTCTGCGGAATTAGGATCGTCCACTAGCCCACGACAGTATCGAAGACCACAGCAGCGCGTAGTTCGACCACTCGACGAACTCCGGCGGGGCCCAGTGGGGAGCGAGATCCGAGGTGAACGCGACCACTCGGCCGTCGCCATGATGTCCTGTGACCAGGATGGGGTCGTCTCCGGTGCGGGCGACGACCTCGGCGTCGTCGCGGGCCACCACTCGGTTGTAGCCGAGCAGGGGAGGCCAGTCGCTGGAGGTGTCACCCAGGACGGGATGTTCCGGTCGGCATACCTCGACCTTGCAGCCCTCCGGGACCTCGATGCGGTCATCGTAGGGGAGCATGGTCACAGGCAACACGTCGGCGAGGGGGGTCATGCCGAAGCGGGCCTTGCCGTCGATTCCGGTGAACGACATATAGCCACCGACCTTGACCAATCCGCCGCCCCGGCGGACGTATTCAGCGACTACTCCCAGACGGTTGGGCGATGCTTCCGAACGTAGGAACGTCTCGTCGGGGAGCTGGAAGGAATTCGATCCGATATCGGAGATGACAACTACGTCGTACTCGTCGATTTCCTGTGCCGTCTTGGGGAAACGTGAAGAAATCTCGTGGCCGCGCACGTAGTTGACGTCGTGCCCTTCGCGGGTGAGATTTTCGAGGAATACGCTTGCGCCTTCCTCGTACTCAGTGGTGTGGAACTGATCGAAGCCTTTCATGTGAATAACGTGCTTGATCCAGGATTCGCCGGTGAAGAGGATCTTGAGCGGTTCCATAAGGTCTCCTGTGGTGCCTGGGAATGGGAGGTGGGTGTCGGTAGCGGAGTGTTCGTCGGTGGCCCGGCGCGTGTTCAGGACGGGGTGCTCGCGCTGAGTAACTTCCGTCCCAATGCGTACGCCTGGCGAAGGTCGTTACCTTGGTACTGGACTGCGGCAAGCTCGGACACCAACGGGCTGGCGTTGACAGCGACGGTGTTCGGTAGCCATCCGAACAGATCCACATCGGAGGACGAGTCACCGTAGGCGACGCAGTCGGCTGGTTCGATGTGGTAGCGCTCCAGTGCATCTCGCGTGATGTGGACCTTGGCTTGCGGTGACAGTGTTGCCTCTTCGGAGAGCGTCTGTCCGATCACCACATCGGATCCGTAGGCCTCGTGAGCGCCCCAGTTTCTAAGTCTCTGAACGAAGAACGCCGGCGATTGCGAGATCACGATGGCAATCTCACCGCGCCTGCGGATATCGTCGAAGGTATCGGTGATGCCATCGAGCCAGGCCGCTTGTTCGAACGCGGCGTCGAGGTCGTCCTCCGTCGCGTGCGCACAGACCTCGAGCAGGGTTGACCAGAAGTCGAAGTCGGTGATTTGTCCAGCGTGCCAGAGCTGTTCGATTTCGAGTCCAACGTCGCGGCGGCCGAAGAATGTCGACAGTTCCAGGGCGGCTGCTCCGTTGAGCAGCGTGCCGTCCATATCGAATACGTGCAGTCGGGTGGGCATGTGTTGCTTTCTGTGGAAGTCGTCGGGCCGGGTCTCAGGAGAACTCCGGGAGCACTTCCTTGGCCATGAACTGCATGTTCTTGATGATCGCCTCGATCGGCTGTCCCACGGCGATCAGGCACGCCATGTGATCGACGCCCAATGCCTCGTAGGACTTGAATCGTTCGATCATCTTGTCGGGGGTGGTGAGGATGGGATCGGCGTACTTTTCGAGGAGCCCTTCCTTGGAGAACGACTCCTGGGCGGGCCTCATCGCTCCGCCCTGGACCACCGAGTCGTCCTTCTTTCCCTCGGCGCGTGCTGCCAGACGCTCCTCTTGGGACTGTTGGCCGGAGCTGGAGGCATGCACCAGGGTGAGATAGTAGTTGTACTCACTGAGCACGTCGTCGAAGTACTCGGTCGCCTCTTCTTCGGTGTTGCCGAGCCAGGTGTGGCGAAGGGCCATCACCTGCTTTCGAGGCATCCCGCTCGTCTCGATCTCGTCGTTGTACGCGGCGAGCAACGCTTCGAGATCGCCGTAGGGCTCGAAGTTGCCGTAGTTCGGAGCAGTGATCAGGTTGTTTCCCTGTCGTGCCACGCGGCGTACGCCGTCGATGCTCTGCGAGGCCGCCCATACCTCCGGGTGCGGCTTGGATGCCGGCTTGGGCACAAGAGTCGTCGGCGGGAACGAAAAGTACTTGCCGTCGAACGACACATCGTCCTCGACCCACACCCGCTTGATGATCTCGAGGGATTCTTCGTAGATGTCGCGTGCTTCTTTGGGGTTGATGCCGAGTCGGTCGAGCGGGTAGCGACTGCCACCCCGCGCCACGCCGATGCCGATGCGCCCCGGTGCCATCTGGTCGAGGAAACTCATCTCCGACGCGATGAGCAACGGGTTGTAGTACGGAAGGACCACGATGCCGGGCATGATTCGCAAGCGCTCGGTGCGCGCTGCGGCCAAAGCGCTGAACATCAGCGATGAAGGATTGCTGACGTAGTTCTGAAAGTGATTTTCGTTGACTGTGACGCCCTCGAAGCCGAGGTCCTCTGCGGCATCGACGATGCTGAGCATGTCGTTGAGGAGTTCGGACCACGGACGGCTCATGTCGCGGTAGAAGAATGGAGTGGTGACCCAGATCTTCATGGAAGCTGTCTTTCTACGAGGTTGGGCAGTTCCTGTATTGCTGGAGGCGTGCCGAGTTCCGGCTGCAGAGCGGACGCTGCTCGTGCAGTTCCGGGCCAGACCCGGTGCGTGGGTCCCTGCCGAACTCGGACTGTGGGGCGATGTAGAAACGGTTCTATCTCGTACATCCGGAGCATACAACGGTCCGGCGCCCTGTGCATAGTGCCGAACTCGTTTTCTTTCGAGAAACTCGATAAACGTTGTTCACGCTGGTGAGAGACGTAAGGCCGGGTGTTCCGGTGTTTGGATCAACCTCCAAGATCCGCGAATCACGAAGGCAATGAGCGACGCAGATGTAGAAGCGATTCAACCCGGGTGCTCGGCAGGATTCGTCCGGCAGTCGGTAGAGGCGTGGTCGGCCGCGGTCGGGTGGTGGTGCACAGGGGAGACGTGCCGGCGGGTGTCGGTTGCTGCGTGATTGTGCAGACGGTTCTGTCATCCCTGCTCCGGGAAGTGTTCCTACAACACACTTTCTGTTCGCAACACAGCTCCGAGGGCGCAGAGCACTATCGATCGTTCGGTGACGGGCTGCATCCCGGTTGTGGCGGTCTGTAGACAGACCTGGGTGCTGCCGGAGGTATCGACTGTGTTGCGCGAATATTGCCGGAAGATTTTACGCGTCAACGCTTGACCTGAGGTGTGGGCTCGACCATGATCTCTAGCAACCGCCGACACGGCCGCACGAATTCAAATGCTGCGACTCGCGGTATGCCCCCAGGCTTTCTGGCCCAGTTTTCGTGCAGCAGTAGAAACGTTTCAACAACTGTCTTCGCATCACACGAACGAAGGGAAACGTCCATGCCCACTATCTCGGGATTCGACAATCTGATCCTCAACACCGATACCTACAAGCATTGCCACCACACTCTCTATCCTCAGGGAACCGAGTACGTCTCCAGCTACGTCGAATCGCGTGGTGGCATCTTCCCGGCGACGATGTTCGTCGGACTGCAGGCCTACATCCAGGAGCGCTTGCTCCGGCCGATCACCCTCGCCGACATCGATGAGGCCGAAGCGGTGACCAGGGCGCAGGGGATGCCCTTCTGCAGGGAGAACTGGATGGGCATCCTCAACGACCACGGCGGATTCCTTCCTGTAGAGATCGAGGCAGTCCCCGAGGGGACTGTGCTGCCCACCCGCAATGTCCTTGTGCAGGTTATCAACACCGATCCGAAGTACCACTGGGTGACCAGCTTCTTCGAGACCGCGTTGCTGCGAGCGGTGTGGTACCCGACCACGATCGGAACGGTCAGTTGGATGTGCAAGCAGATCATCAAGGAAGCGTTCGCTCGCACCTCGGACAATCCGGATCTGCTGCGCTTCCAGCTGCACGATTACGGCGCTCGCGGCGTGAGCTCCCAGGAATCTGCTGCATTGGGTGGTCTGGCACACCTGGTCAACTTCAACCAGAGTGACACGGTGCCGGGCATCCTGGCTGCGATGAAATACTACAACGCGGTGTGTCCGGCGAACTCGGGCCCGAACAGCGAGCATGCAGGTTTCACGGCATGGGGTCGGGATCAGGAAGTCGACGCTCTTCGCAACATGATGAACACCTACCGCGATGCCGGTGTGGTGCTGTTGCTGACCGACTCGTACGACCATGAGAACGCTGTGAAGAACATCCTCGGCAAAGAACTGAAGGCCGAGATCGAGAACTTCCCGGGCGTGGTCTGTGCTCGTCCGGACTCGGGCGACCCTGTGCAGGTGACCGCGGATACCGCTGAGTGGCTCATGGATGCCTTCGGCTATGAGGTCAACTCCAAGGGATTCAAGGTTCTGCCCCGGTATCTGCGGGTCGTCCAGGGCGACGGCATCACGCTCGATACCCTGTCGGAGATCTACATGGAACTCGAACGCCGGGGCATGGCGGCAGAGAACGCGATTTTCGGTATGGGCGGCGGTCTGCTCCAGCACTTCAACCGAGACACGTTGAACTTCGGGCAGAAGTGCAACGCTGTGCGAGTAAACGGTGAATGGCGCGATGTGGCCAAGCAGCCGACCGGGGCGAGCTTCAAGGTGTCCAAGGCCGGCCGTCTCGCCCTCGTCAAGCGGGATGGTGAGTACCGCACGGTGCGACGCGACTCGGTTTCTCCCGAGGAGAACCTCCTTCAGCCGGTGTACCGCAACGGCAAGCTCCTGAAGAAGTGGGATTTCTCCGAGCTGATCGAGCGGAGCGAGGCGGAGGTCCCCGAGGAGTACTACTACCCCGTCATCGAACAGATGCGTGCGCAGGACAGCGCCGCGGTGCCTGCCTGACCACAACAACTGTTGAACAGATAACTAGGGATCCA
Source organism: Rhodococcus sp. Chr-9 (assembly GCF_000801125.1). Lineage (NCBI taxonomy): Bacteria > Bacillati > Actinomycetota > Actinomycetes > Mycobacteriales > Nocardiaceae > Rhodococcus > Rhodococcus sp. Chr-9. Next base: position 3,297 of record NZ_JTIZ01000009.1, on the reverse strand, counting down.
TGATGACAAAGTTGCCGAGTGTGCCACTTGCCAATACAGATTGCTTGTACATCGACGGGAAGTGGGTTCCCCCGCACTCGTCTGCTCTGATCGATGTAGTCGACTCGACAAACGAATTGGTCTACTACTCGGTGCCGGACGCCGATGTCGACGATATCGATCGCGCGATTACAGCGGCCCGGCAGGCATTCGACGAGGGACCCTGGCCGCGGTTGTCGCACGCCGAGCGGGCTCAGGTGCTGCTCGATATCGCTGATGCCGTCGAAGCGCGGATCGATGACATCGTGGAGATCTGGCCGCGAGAGACCGGGATTCTGGCATCGTCGGTCCCCGGTGTCATGCGCGAGGTAATCGACGCGTACCGGTACTACGCAGGTCTGGCGAAGAGCTTCCCGTTCCAGGAAGAAGTCACACCCACCAACGGCGCACGCTTCGGCATGATCGTGAAAGAGCCTGTAGGCGTCGTGGGAGCGATCATTCCATGGAACGCGCCGATGGGACTGATCGCGTTCAAGGTGGCGCCGGCACTGCTGGCGGGATGCACCGTCGTCATCAAGTCGTCCCCGGAAGCTCCGGGGGCTGGATACATCATGGCGGAAATTGCTGATCAGCTCGGCATTCCGGCGGGTGTCCTGAACGTGGTGACCGCTGATCGTGCTGCCTCCGAGCGGTTGGTCTCCGACCCTCGGGTCGACAAGATCTCGTTCACCGGATCAACGGAAGTCGGCAAACGAATCGGGAGCATCCTCGGTGGTCGAATTGCACGGTCTTCGCTGGAGCTCGGCGGCAAGTCTCCTGCCATTGTCCTGGACGACTTCGACATTGCCGAGGCGGCACACACCATCGCTTCTGCGGAGTGCTTCCTCTCGGGTCAGATCTGCGCATCGCTCACCAGGATCATCGTTTCGGAGGAACGTCACGATGAGATGGTCAAGGCGTTGGCAGACGAATTCGACCGGGTGGTAATCGGCGACCCGTACGATCCTCAGGTCACGCTGGGACCTTTGGCCAGCGATCGGCAGCGGGACCGTGTCGAGAACTATATCCAGATCGGGATCAGGGAAGGGGCGACACTGGCTTACGGCGGCGGACGCCCGTCCCACCTCGATCGCGGCTGGTTCGTCGAGCCCACCGTCTTCGGAAATGTGTCGGAGACGTCGCGGATCGCTCAGGAAGAGATATTCGGTCCGGTGCTGGCCGTGACCCCGGCCCGGGATCTCACGGACGCCGTTCGGATTGCGAACGCAACGGAGTTCGGTCTGAATGCTGCAGTGTTCACCCATGACTCGAAGAAGGTTTTCGACATTGCCCGTAGGCTTCACTCCGGCACCGTGGGGCAGAACGGCAATCGTGTGGACTTCGGTATCGGGTTCGGAGGATTCAAGAGATCCGGTATCGGACGCGAAGGCGGGGTAGCAGGACTGCAGGCGTACCTGGAGAACAAGACTGTTGTCCTGGACGCACCTCCCGAGTAGACCCGTGCCCGGAGCGGTGCAGAGACCACGGCCGGGTCAGACGACCGAAGCCGACCGTAAGAGGATCATGTGACTGAGATTGCCATAGAACACGGCTTGGTGTGGGTAGGCCCGGACGAATCCTATTCGGAGGGACTGCTCTACATCGAAGACGGCAGGGTCAGCTATGCGGGCGAATACAAGGCAGAGGTGGTCCGGCCCGGCGTCGCGCGGCTCGATGCATCGGGATGTGTCGTTCTGCCGGGTCTGGTGGATTGTCATGTGCACCTGACAACGAACTCGGATCACGAGCGGATCCTTCCCAGCGATGTGTTCCGGGGTCAAAAAAGCGGTCCGGAAAAGCTGCTTCATGGCTATCGCAACTCGCTCCGTGCCCTACGATCAGGGTTCACCACGCTCCGATGCATGGGGCATCGGGGAGTGGGCGAAGTCGAACTGCGTGACATGGTCGCCGACGACCTGATCGTCGCTCCGAACCTTCTGGTCGCGCCGTGGTGGATAACCATGACGAACGGCCACGGTGACCTGTTCTACCCTCCTTACACGCCACGCCGCGAATGGGATACCGCAGACGGTGTCGATGCCTGCCGGCAAATGGTCCGGTTGCAGGCCCGAAGCGGTGCGGACTTCATCAAGGTCATGGCCAGCGGTGGTATGTCGAAAGGAGAGAAACCGCACTGGCCCAATTACAGTGTCGAGGAACTCACGGCGATCGTCGAAGAGGCGCACGACATGGATCTGCGCGTCGCCGCGCATGCCCTGTCGTTGGAAGGGATTCGACGCAGTATCGAAGCCGGCGTGGACAGCATCGAGCACGGCTCGTTCCTCGACGAAGAATGCGCTTCGGAAATGGCGCAAAAGGGAATATTCTTGGTCCCGACCCTCGCGTTCAACGACTGGTGCCAACGCGAAGGGACGGCCCGAGGCCTGACCGAAGCCGGAGTCGAAAGCCTGCGCGAGGCGCACGATCGGGCTCTGGAATCGTTCGATATCGCCCGTTCGGCTGGAGTCAAGATCGCGATGGGAACGGACTCATCCGGGTCCCTGTGCCCGTTCGGTGCCCATTACCGAGAACTCGAACTGTATGTCGAACACGGGATGTCGGTGAATGAAGCGTTGGCGTCAGCCACCGTCGTGGCTTCGGAACTTCTCGACCGCCCGGACATCGGCTCGCTGCGACCCGGCTCGATCGGAGATGCGCTGGTGGTCGATGGGACCATCCTTTCGGACATAACTCGCCTGCGACAGGGAATCAAAGCGGTCGTCCGATCGGGCCGTGACGTCACCAGCTATCTGGAGGAATCGGCCGCGTTGCTCTCGCTCTGAGAGTCGTCTCCGTCGGGAAGCAGATATCGGTACCGGAAATCTGAAAACCGGGGCCGAACATCAACGACTCCGGCCTCGGCCGATAGTAGTTGCACGAATTGAATTGACGAGAAAGCGAGAAGGAAATGCCGTACATCGAAGCAAGCTTCTTCGAAGAAAGGTTCTCCGAGACGAAGTTCTCCGGCGAGATGGTGGCAGCGCTGACCGAAGCGGTGTCCTCGATCCTGGGAGAAGAGATCGGATCGGAAACAACGGTCGTGCTGCATGGTGTACCGCGTGAGCGGTGGGGACATGGAGGCCGGACCATGGAAAAGAGCAGCTGAGCAGACCCCGCCGGCAAAGGTGCGCATTCGGCAACTCACCGGTACCACCGTGGTTCGGCGAACCACCTCTGCCGCTCCGATACATGCTGGCGGCGCGCAGTTTTCGGCTACGCGCCGCCAGCATTTGTCGGCTCTTCGCACTTGGTAGGGGCGGGTGTCGATCGACCCCGTTG
>NZ_JTIZ01000058.1:0-944 GCF_000801125.1 Rhodococcus sp. Chr-9 | reverse complement strand
TGAGGTTTTCTCACCAGAGAGTCACCGACGACAGCAAAGACATCCGAACGGTGTGGCGTGAAAAGAGGACGTGGGGTCCTGCCTGGTAGGGATTGTTTCGAGCAAGAAGCAACCCGGAGCAGGACCCCACGTGATTACCTATCGTGCCACGCTCGACGTGCCCGAGCACACCCTGGCCTTCGTCGCCCGTATCCTCACGGCGCACCGCCGCAGGACCGATCGCCGGCCGTGGCAGCGGGCCGCGACCGTGTACGTCCAGGCTCTGATGGTGCTGCGGTGGTTCCGCGACGGCACCGCTGTCGCCACCCTGGCGCGCGATGCCCGCATCTCGCAGGCCACCGCCTACCGGTATCTCCACGAAGGTATCGACGTGATCGCTGCGCACGCCCCGGACCTGCACGAGGTGCTCGAACGTGGGATCGAGTCCGGCTGGGAGCATGTCTGTCTCGACGGCACCCTCATCGCCTCGACTCGCTGCCGGGAGCGTTCCGAGTCCGGGCACGACGTGTGGTACTCGGGTAAACATCGCCGCCATGGCGGCAACGTCCAGGTCCTGACCGATCCGACCGGCTATCCGGTGTGGGTGTCCGAGGTTGCCCCCGGTTCGGTGCACGACCTCACCGCTGCTCGTCGGGGCGGGATCCTCGGCGCCCTCTACCACGCTGCCGCCGGCGGGATGCCCACCCTCGCCGACAAGGGGTACACCGGTGCCGGGATCGGTGTCCACGTCCCGACGAAAGGCCGTGATCTCGATATCGGCACTCGTTGCCGCAACACGGTGTTGTCTGCGATGCGTGCTCCGGCCGAACGCGCGAATGCCCTGTTGAAGACCCGGTGGAAGGCGCTGCAGCGAATCAGTCTATGTCCGTGGAGGATCGGCTCGATCGCTGCTGCGGCTCTCGTTCTTCTTCACCTGCAAGCGCCGGCCTGGTGAGAAAACCTCA
>NZ_JTIZ01000057.1:0-20762 GCF_000801125.1 Rhodococcus sp. Chr-9 | reverse complement strand
GAACCGCAGGTCAGCGCATCCTTGAGCTCGATCTACAGCTGTAGTACTAGGCAATCCGAGAGGCGACGCTCTCGGGCACGGAGTCACCGTGGGCAAGACCCTACCCGGTGATCGGGGCTCAGTGCGCATCGTCGCGGCCGCAGACAGGTCCGGTCACGACCTGGGCATTGTGCCGGGACCCGGGTCGCACTTCGAAGGTATTCACGCTGGTTCTACTGGGGTTGCGGACGTGATCGGCGGATTCCGGTGCCCTCCGGGTGTGTGAAACGGCTTCACCTGGCAATTTGGCGTCGATGGTGCGTAAACGGCAATTTACGACTCCGACCCCGCAGAAACCGTGAGTGACCACGGCGCTAGGGCGAATCTGCCTGATTTATCCCTATTTGTAGGTGTTGAGATGCGGCGAAGATCGACAAGCCCGACCGCCTGGATCGACAACGATCACTCGGACCGACCGCTCGTACCTGTGCTTATTCGTACGAAGAGCAACCAGCGTGATCTACGTTCTGTCGAAGTAGCCTGTCGATCGCCCCGCTGCTTCCGGGGATGCACCGGATCGAGATCGCTGCTTCGATACAGCTGCGATCATCGGCGCGGACCCGCATGGTTGTCGGGTAGGCGTGTCAAGATCACCGGCATGAACGCAGAGACGAGCCCGATCCTGGAATCGACGGTGGTACTGGCGATGGATTACGGGCAGTTCTGCCTCGACGGCGGACTCGGGGATATCGACAACGAGATCGAGCTGCTCGAGCAGGCCCAAGCGGAGCAGCCCAGCGCAGGTGACGGCACCATGGTTGTGGTGGTGTGCCCGCATCAGAACAACTTCGAGATGAGCGTGGACGTGCAGGTCTTCGACCGCCGTCCCGCCGCCGATCGGTCGGAGTGGCAGCAGGTCAGCGAAGACCGCCTCGAAGTCGACGCGCCCGGGGTGCTGAGCCTGTCGTCCCCGACCACCGAGCCGGTCACCGTTGCGGTGCCGCCCGGGCAATATGTGGTGGAGGTGTCCGGGCGTGGTTTCGTCAACTACGGCTGGCCCGGTTCGACCACCCCAGGGGATGTGTGGCGCCTGCGGCTGTGGCCCGACGACGGCAGCGTCCTCGAGCCCGCGCAACGGTGGGAGATGCCGGGCTACGGCATTCCGGAGAACACCCCGTCCTCGACGCACGAATCCGGCAGCTCGGTGACGGACGAATCGTGAAGCCGCGACCGAGGTCGACGATTACCGGTGACCTGCCGCTCACCGATCCGTCTGCAGCGACGATCAGCGAGGTGGGCCGTACGGACTTCCCGTTGAGGTGGCGTGAGATCGGAAGAGCATCAAGGTGATCGAAGCCGAACTCTATGTCCAATACGGATCCACCTTGCCCTTTCAGCAGGTCGGCATGCCGATGCCGGATCTTCCTGCCGCGACCGGCGACATCCTCACGTGGGATGGCGCCCAACGACTCCTGGTCGTAGCGACGGCGTCCTCGTTGGGTGCGGTCGCATTTCGCTCCGAGATAGTAACTGCCGAGCCTGCGATAGACGGTGCCGGATGGGACGAATGGCAGGAGGTATCGGTCCAGTTCGACAGCGGCGATGTCCGACTTCGGGATCTCGACGCCGACACCGCACTCCTCGACGCAAGCCTTGTTTCCCTACCGGGTCGGTACCGAGCCCGCCTCTACGCCACAGGTCGCGACTGCGCAGTTGAACTGCAAGAAGCCGGCGATGATCTCGTCGAACGCTATCTCATGCAGCTATGGCCCGAAACCGCGCCGAGACCACCGACCCCGGTGATGAAGGTCGATCGACCGGCTCGGTAGCACTGTGCCGATGTCCCACCGGCCGTGCCCGGGTCACATGTAGTACGGCATGCTGTCGACCGAATAGCCGAACATACCCATGCACAGGCCGGTCAGCAGAAATGCCACGAGAAAGCCCGCGAGGGCCAACCGGGCACGCCGCCACACCAGGAACGCGACCGCGCCCGCTGTCGCCACTGCGACAAGCGGAGCAGCCCAGCACAGCCAGTAGTCGACCCCGCCGGGTGGAAAAGACGGCACGTCGAACGCGCGCTGCATGGCCATCACCGCCGGCCAGTAGCTCAATGCGCAGACGAGGATCCCGGCGAAGGCACTCCACCACAGCAACGCCAATCGGTATTCGCCACGCCTCTCGGACACCTCGTCAGCCTAGAAGAGTCGCGGTCCCGGCAGCCGGTGGACACCGATGCTCTCCGTCCACCTGCCGGAACGAGCATCGAATAATGTCGCAGCATGCGCATACCCGGCTCGGAGATCGGTTCGCGGTGGGACATCGAGTTCACCTTCGAACCCACCGATCACATTCGGGACGTACTCGTCTCCGCGTTCGCCCGGCTCTCCCGCGACACGCTGCGCTTCGAGGCGATGAACACGTTCGATCCCGGGGTGTGGCGCATCGACATCCGACTCGAGGTCGTCCCCGTGCCGGGGTTGGTGTGCTCCCTCGTCGTCGGCGGCACGCCGCACAGCGGTTTCGGTATCTCCAGCGCGGTGGAGGACGTCGCCACCACGGTCGAGATCGCCTCCTACTTCCAAGACGTCGACGAATGGCTGCAATGGCCCACGCTGCCCGACGGCCGGCATCTGACACCCAGAATCGTCGACGGTCGAGCTGTGTGGGGACGATACACAGGGGAGGTCGTCGCGCCGATCGGGGAACTCACCGACTACATCGACCGCCTGCACCACTGAGCGCAGCCGGCATCGTCCATGCGGTGCGCTCGGGCAGGGTCATTCATCCTCGAGGAAGGGCTCTTCCGCGTCGAGCAGTTCGGCGTCTTCGGCAGACAGGTTCTCGCCCGGTTGCACCGTGCGGGTCAGCGAGCCGTCTCGATCGAATCTCTCCGGTGCCTGGACGATCTGCAGACCCCGCGCCAGTGTTTCGACCTGGTCCTCATCGGCACCGGCTCCCTCTGCGAAGAACGCTGCTGCGACCGCATCGTGGGCCAGCGCCTGCGCAAGCGACCAGTCCCGGATGTACTCGTCCAGAGGATCCGTGGGATCGCGCCTGCTCAACGACTCGGTGATGCACCGCTCGAAGTAGGCGGCGACCAGGTCCTGGGAACGAGCCCACTGCTCCCGCAGTCCGGTTGCGGCAGCCGCCTCCTGTAACTGCGCACGGATATCGAGGGCATCGGCGACGCGCATCGGCGGGGACCGGCGCACCTGGGCGACGTAGTCGTCGAACCCGATCGCCGCGACGGTGGTGAAGGTATCGACGATGGTCGGCCAGTTCGGTCCCAGATGCTCGGCGAGGTCAGCGTCGGTGATCGTGGTCGCCTCGAGGTGCTGAACCAGCCTGTCGAGAGGGCGATTCGGGTCGTCGTACATCCCGTCCCGATCCGCCTGGCGTAGCCATTCCATTTCCGCGATCGTGGCGTCCCCAGGTACCGAACTGGCTTGCGCAAGTGCTTCGCCGATGGACAGTTCGGTCCCGGTGGCGACCTGCGGCCCCCATGCGGCGCCGTTGACCCGCAACAACTCCGCGGCGCGTTGCACGACGGTCGTCAAACGCTCCGACGTACCAACGGGATCGGGCGGATTCTCGATAGACGATTCCGGGGCTGAGGTCGGGCTGGATGGCGTACTCGCCGCATCGTGACTGCGCGCCGCGGCCGGAGTGTCCCTCGATCCGGTCTTCCACACTCCGATCGCCGCAGCAGCCACAACAGCGCAGACGGCTACTGCTGCCAGAGCCTTCACCCCGCGACGTCGTGGCTGCACTTCTGTACGTCTCCTTCGATACGGCCTCTACGAGTTGTCCGAATCCGAACCCGATCTGGAGATTACCGGGTGCAGGGGTGCACTCATCGGTCAACAGCGGCCGGTGGCCTCTGGCTCAATGCCACATTTCATCGAAGATCTCCAGCCATCTCTTTCTGAAGGTCACAACCGACTAGGCGCGACAACTGTTCCGAAACCCATGTCTAAAACCTCTGGTTCAAAACCAGCCTTGTCGGCGAGTTATGGAACACTGCGAGCTTGTGAGCGAACTTTTGGGCTATGCGAGGGTCTCGACGACCGATCAGACCCTCGATCTGCAGAGCGACGCGCTGAGGGCGGCGGGGTGTTCGCGGATCTGGACCGAGACCGCCAGCGGTGCCACGACCGCCCGGCCGCAACTCGACGACCTGTTCTCGCACCTGCGGGCTGGCGACACCCTGGTGGTGTGGCGGCTCGATCGGCTCGGCCGCTCCCTGCCGCATCTGCTTCAGGTGGTCACCGATCTCGAGGAACGGGGCATCGGGTTCCGGTCGGTGACCGAGTCGATCGACACCACCACGGCCGGCGGCAAGCTGATCTTCTCGATCTTCGGTGCGCTCGCCGAGTTCGAGCGCAACCTCATCCGTGAACGCACCTCGGCCGGACTTGCAGCGGCCCGAGCTCGGGGCCGGGTCGGGGGCCGGCCGCCGAAGATGACGGCGAAGAAGATCAAGCAGGCGAAGTTGATGCGCGACAACGGAATGAGTCAGGTCGAGATCGCGGAGATTCTTGGGGTTGGTCGTACGACGCTGTATCGGCATTTGCAGTAGAGGTGGGGTGACCACAGTCCGGCAGTCACGCCCTGCGGAAACGCTTCGCCCGTAATGAACTGTGCGAGCGCCGACGCAGCGAAGGGCTGATCGTTCCGCGGCGTTCGGGTTCGACCGTGCTGTCCCGCACGGCCGGGTTGGGTGAGCGCCGAAGGTGGATTCGGCCAGATCACCACCGGTGGCGAGGTCACACGTGTGCCGCGGGACCGTGTCAGCCTGTGCGGACAGCACGGCGCCATGCGGTCTCTCGCAGCAGCCGCAGTCCGTTGAGGCCGACGAGGATGGTGGAGCCTTCATGGCCGGCCACCGCCAGCGGCAACGGCAGGGTGCCGACCAGGTCCCAGGTCACCAGGGCCGCGATGACCGAGGCGGCGATGGCGAGGTTGGCGATGACCACGCGTCGGGCCCGCCGTGCCAGGTGGATCACCGTGGGGATGGTGGTGAGGTCGTCGCGGACGACGACCGCGTCGGCGGTCTGCAAGGTCAGGTCCGATCCGGCGCCGCCCATGGCGATACCGACATGCGCAGCGGCCAGCGCGGGGGCGTCGTTGATGCCGTCGCCGACGACGACAACTTTTTCTCCGTCGGCCTGCAGCGCGCGTACGGCGGCGACCTTGTCGTCGGGCAGCAGCCCGGCCTGTACCTCGCTGATGCCGACCTCGGCGGCGAGCCGTGCGGCGACGACCGGATTGTCGCCGGTCAGCAGCGTGGGGGCGGTGCCGATGAGCGCCCGAGTGGCGGCCACGGCGATCGCTGCCTGCGGGCGCAGTGTGTCGGTCAGGCCCAGCACCCCGACGGGATGATCGTCGCGGGTGACGACCACCGCGGTGTAACCCTGGTTCTGGAAGTCCTCGACCACGGTAACGGCGGGGGTGTGGGTGCTGTGTCGTTCGAGCAGCGCGGCCGGGGCGCCGACAGTGACGATGTGGTCGTCGATCAGGGCGGAGACCCCGCGGCCCGGCAGTGCGGTGAATTGCTGTGCTGCCGGCCAGGTCAGGGTGCGGGTATGTGCGGCGCGCATGATCGCCGCGGCGAGCGGATGCTCGCTGGGGTGTTCGGCAGCGGCCGCCCACCGCAGCACTTCGTCGGGGTCGACTCGCGGGTCCACCGCCTCGATCCGGACGAGTTCGGGGGTGCCGTGGGTCAGGGTGCCGGTCTTGTCGAATGCGAGGCGGGTGGCGGTGCCGAGCTGTTCCATCACCACGGCGGATTTGACCAGCACCCCGTGGCGGCCGGCGTTGGCGATGGCAGCCAGCAGCGGTGGCATCGTTGCCAGCACCACCGCACACGGGGACGCGACGATCATGAATGTCATCGCCCGCACCAGTGCACGTTCGAGCGGTTCGCCGAACAGCAGTGGGATGGTGAACACCGCGAGGGTCACCGCGACCATGCCCACCGAGTAGCGCTGCTCGATCTTCTCGATGAACAACTGCGTGGTGGCCTTGGTGCGGCCGGCCTCCTCGACCAAAGTGGCGATGCGGGCGATCACCGAATCGGCGGCCCGGCGAACCACCCGCAACCGCAGGACACCGGTGCCGTTGACGGTCCCGGCGAACACCTCGTCCCCGGCGGTCTTGTCCACCGGCAGGGGCTCGCCGGTGATGCTGGCCTGATCGACCTCGCTGCCCCCGCCGATGACCGTCGCATCGGCCGGGATCCGCTCCCCGGGGCGCACCAGCACCAGGTCGTCGACCTCGAGTTCGGCCGCGGCAACCGAGTGTTCCCGGCCGTCGGCATCGAGGCGGGTGGCGGTCTCCGGGGCGAGCTCCAGTAGTCCGCGCACCGAGTCCTCGGTGCGGGCGGTCGCCCATGCTTCCAACGCGCCGGAGGTAGCGAAGATGACGATCAGCAGTGCGCCGTCGGTGATCTGCCCGATGGCCGCCGCGCCGATCGCGGCGAGGACCATCAGCAGATCCACATCCAAGGTCTTGTCCCGCAGCGCCCGGATCCCGGCCGCGCCGGGTTCCCAGCCGCCGGCGGCGTAGCAGGCCAGATACAGCGCCCACCATGTCCAGGTCGGCGCACCGGCGAACTGGGCGATCAGACCGAGGAGGAACAGGACGAGGGCTGCGCCGGCCCAGCGGACCTCGGTGAGTTCGAACAGGGTCGTACGGCGTACCGCTGTCGACGGGGGCGTCGGATGCGGATGGGTGGATGTGGCGGTCGGTGCGACCACAGGTCACCTCCAGGGCGACAGACAACAGATGCGAACCACGATAACAGAACAAATGAAGAGGTCTTCATGTATTGATTTCGGGGTAGGCTCCGCGGTCATGGGACACGGAATCGAGGGCCGCGACCGCCCGGCCGCCCGGCTGGACGCCGAGTCCGCCGCCCATGTCGCCACCACCTTGCAGGCCTTGGCGACGCCGAGCCGATTGTTGATCCTCACCGAACTGCGCCACGGCCCGCGCCCGGTCACCGAACTGGCCGAGGCCGTCGGAATGGAGCAGTCCGCGGTCTCCCACCAGCTTCGCCTGCTCCGCAATCTCGGCTTGGTTGTCGGCACCCGAGCGGGCCGTTCCATCGTCTACAGCCTCTACGACAACCACGTCGCCCAACTTCTCGACGAGGCCGTCTACCACAGCGAGCACCTGCGCCTGGGATTGTCCGATCAACCCGAAACCGCCGGCTGAGCCCCTCCCGCGACCGATGCCGAGGCGAGGTGCACTTGGTACCGGTCCCCTCGGTCGGCGGCGCCGAGTGGTGGGACCGCGCTCGGCAGTATCGGGTCACTCGAGGGTGTAGAGATCGTGCGCGGTGGCGGCATAGGCGGTGTCGGCATCGACGGCCAGCAACGCCTCGACCGGACCGACCATTGCCTTCTGTTCCCAATTTCGACCGGTGTGGCTGCGCCAGGCGACACCGTCGGTGTCGACACCCCACAGGGATCCGTCACCGGCGGCGGAGAGCAATACCAGTGTGGGGGCCTCGGGAATGGTGGTGAAGGTGCGGGCGGTATCGGTGCTGTGCTGCAGCCCCTCGGCGGTGGCCGCCCAGACACCGCTGTCGGTGACAGCCAGTGCTGCGGCGGCCAGCGGGGCTCCCGAACTCCACGTGGTGCCGGCGTCGGTGGAGACCAGCAGTCCGGTGGTTCCGTCGAAGCCGACGAGCACCGTCCCGTCGGTGGCCAGGGCGTGGAAGTCCACCTCTCCGGTCAGGGATTTCGGGGTCCATGTCCGTCCGCCGTCGATGCTGTCGATCAGTCCGAGCGGGTTCGGTGCCGAACTCGACGGTCCGGGATGTCCGGAGGCGAAGAGCCGATCGGTGCCGGGCACCCCGGTCAGTCCCATGAAGTCGTCGTCGGAGGTGCCGACCCGGGTGGTGCGCCCGTCGACGCCGAGGGTGACCAGGCCGGTGTGAGTGCCGGCCAGGATCGTGCCGTCGGCACCGAGGTGTAACCCGTGCAGGTGATCGAGGGCAGGGGTCAATGCCACCGCGGGCACCTCCGCGGTCGGGACAGACCCCGATCGGGTCGGTGTCGTAGCGGGCTGCTGGGTCGAGCATCCGACGAGCACGGTCAGGGCAGCGGCGACGAGCACACCCCGGCAGGGGCGCGCGAACGATATCCACATGGACGCAGAAGAACTTTCTCTCTGGGGCAGGGCCACGCAGGTCAGGTGCGGGCTAAGTGGGCGGGGTCGAGGTCGAGGCGGCGCAACAGTTGTGCGTTGAGGGCAACGACGATGGTCGAAACCGACATGAGCACCGCGGCCACCGCCGGGGAGATCGCCACCCCGACGAAGGCGAGCACACCGGCGGCCAGGGGCACAGCGATGATGTTGTAGCCGGTCGCCCACACCAGGTTCTGCCACATCTTCCGGTAACTGGCGTGGGAGAGCTCGATGATCGACAGCACCGCCCGCGGATCGTTCGCCGCCAGCACCACCCCGGCGGATTCGATCGCCACATCGGTACCGGCACCGATCGCCACCCCCACGTCGGCGCGGGCCAGGGCCGGGGCGTCGTTCACCCCGTCGCCGACCATGGCGACCTTGTGCCCGCGCTGCTGCAGTTCGGTGACCTTCGCGTCCTTGTGCTCGGGCAACACCTCGGCGAACACCTCGTCGATGCCGAGATCGGCGGCGACGGCGTCGGCGACCTGCCGGGCATCACCGGTGATCATCGCGACCTTGACTCCGCGGGCGTGCAGGGCGTCGATCGCCTGGCGGGACTCCTCCCGGACCGCGTCCTCGAGCGCCACGGCACCGAGCACCCGATCACCTTCGGCGATGTGCAGCACCGACGCTCCGCGCTGCACCCACTGTTCGGTGACGGCGGTGACCTCCTCGGGTACCGACAACGCCAGGTCGGTGAGCATCGCGGGGCCGCCGACGGTGACCTCGGTGCCGTCGACGACCGCGCGCACGCCACGGCCGGGCAACGACCGGAAGTCGGTGGCGGTGATCTTCTCGCCCGTCGGGACACCGGTGTCCGCTGCGGCCACGATCGCACGCGCGACGGGATGTTCACTGTCGGCTTCGACCGCGGCGGCGCGGGCCAGCAGATACGACTCGCCGATCCCATCGGCGGTCGCGACGCCGGTGACCTGGTGCTGGCCCTGGGTCAGGGTGCCGGTCTTGTCGAACAGCACCACCTCGACGGTGCGCATGCGTTCGAGGGCGAGACGGTCCTTGACCAGCACCCCGGCCTTGGCGGCGCGTTCGGTGGAGATCGCGATCACCAGCGGGATCGCCAACCCCAGGGCGTGGGGACAGGCGATGACCAGCACGGTGACCGTGCGCACCACCGCTTCGTCGACGTTGCCGAGCAACGCCCACACCACGAAGGTGAGCAGCCCGGTGATGGCGGCAAAGTAGAACAAGAACGCCGCGGCCTTGTCCGCCAGCGCCTGTGCCCGCGAGGAGGAGGCCTGAGCGTCGGCGACCATGCGTTGGATGCCGGCCAGGGCGGTGTCCTCACCGATGGCAGTGATCCGTACGCGCAGGGCGCTGTCGGTGGCGACGGTGCCGGCGACCACCGTGTCACCGCTCTCGCGGGTAACGGTCTTCGATTCGCCGGTGATCATCGACTCGTCGACCTCTGCGCGCCCGTCGACGACCGTGCCGTCGGCCGGGACGCGGGCCCCGGCCCGCACGAGCACCACGTCGTCGAGGGTCAACTCCGACAGCGGCACCTCCTCGGTGCCGTCGTCGGTGATCTTCTCGGCGGTGTCGGGCAGCATCGCCGCCAGCGCGTCGAGCGCTCCCGAGGCCGAACCGAGGGCACGCATCTCGAGCCAGTGCCCGAGCAGCATGATCACGATCAGCAGCGCCAGCTCCCACCAGAAGTCCAGGTCGAAGCCGCCCAGGCCGAGCGTGGTGATCCACGAGGCGGCGAAGGCGACGCTGATGGCCATCGCGATCAGCAGCATCATTCCCGGGCGGCGCGAACGCAGTTCGGCCCAGCCGCCGGTGAGGAACGGCATGCCGCCGTAGGCGAAGATCACCGTGCCCAGCACCGGCGGAATCCACATGGCCCCGGGGAAGTCCGGCATGGGATAGCCGAGCAGCTCGGCGACCATGTGGCTGAACCCCACGACCGGGATCGACAGGATCAGCGACACCCAGAAGCGGCGGCGGAACATCTCCCCGTGCGCGCCGTGCCCGGCGTGCCGGTCGTGGCCGCCGTGCCCGGTGTGTTCGGCGGACCCGCCGAGGTGGGCGAGGTGTTCGCCGTGCCCGGCATGCGCATCTTCCGCGTCGGGCGGCGGGCTCTGTGTGGAGGTGCCGTGATCGTGTCCGGCCGGCGCCGGATGGGAGTGTCGGTGTTCCGGGTGCGACATCGAAAAGCTCCTGTCTGGGGCGGCCGACGGGGGTGAGCGGGGTGCGTTAGAGGGTGTCGAGCAGTTGGCGCATCGTCTCGATTTCCTGCTGCTGGGTCTCGACGATGCTGCGGGCCATCACCACCGCCTCGGGGAACTGTCCCTCGGCGATCTCGGTCCGTGCCATCTCGACGGCGCCTTCGTGGTGGGTGATCATCTGCTTGAGGAACAGGCGGGCCGCGTCGGTGCCCTGGGCATCCGATAGTGCCTGCATGTCCTCGTCGCTCATCATCCCGTCCATCCCGCTCATGCCGTCGCTCATCCCATCCATGCCCATGTCCTCGTCCATGCTGGGCATGTCGTGAGCCCCGTCGGGCATCGAGGTGGGTGCACCCCACTGATCGAGCCAGGACTCGAGTTGGTCGATCTCCGGACCCTGCGCGGCCTTGATCTGCTCGGCCAAGGCACTGACCTCGGCGGGGATGTTGTCCTTGGCCAAGATNCGATGGCCTGACTGTGGTGCGGGATCATCATCTGCGCGAACATCACATCGGCATCGTTGTGTGCCGCGGTCTGTTCGGTGGGCGTGCTCGCCGAAGCTGGCGAGGTCGAGGTCGCGGCCGTGGTGCCGGTGTCGGAGTCGCTGCAGGCAGCGGCGGTGAACACCACCGCCAGGGCGGTGACGCCGGCAGCAAGGGTCTTCTTGTTCATCAGGGTGTGTTCCTTTCTCGAACGAGCACAGGCATCGTGATGGCCCAGTTCGGCCTCGCCGGTCGGCAGGACCCAGGTCACGCCAGGTAGGACACGGTGGTCATCATTCCGGCTTCCTGGTGATAGGCGTTGTGGCAGTGCAACGCCCATTGACCGGGGTTGTCGGTGTCGAATTCGATCTCGACGGTGCGCATGGGCCCGATGGTGACGGTGTCCTTGCGCAGTCCGGTATCGGTGAGCGCGAAGGTGTGTCCGTGCAGGTGCATGGGGTGGAACATGTCCGACATGTTGCGCATCCGCATGCGCACCCGTTGCCCTTCGTTGACGGTCAGCGGTGCACTGTCGGGGTGGGCGCGACCGTTGAGGGTCCAGCGGTACGGCGACATGGTGCCGCCCATGTCCACGCTGTGGTACAGATCGTGATCACGTTCGGTCAGCCGCACGTACTCCCGTGGCGCAAGGTCGGTGCCGAGCAGTACCCGCCGATCGAGCTCGTCGGGACGGGGTTGTGGTGGCAGCTCGCCAGAGGCGGTGCGCACCACGGCCTGCCCGTGCCCGGTCTTGCCCTCGGCCTGAGCGAACAGCGGGAACACCCCGTCGTCGAGGGTGACGAGTACGTCGACACGCTCACCCATGCCGATGAGCACTGCGTCGGTGTCCTGCGGTACGACCGGGAAACCGTCGGTGTGGGTGACCGTCATCCGGTGTCCACCCAACGCGACCCGGAAGGCGGTGTCGGCGGCGGCGTTGACGAACCGGATCCGTGCTCGTTGTCCGGGTGCGGCGGTCCAGACCATCGGATCTTCGGGCACGCGCCCGCCGAGCAGGAAGTGGGGATAGCGCACGTCCCCGGCGCCCCCGAGCAGCGGGGAGAGCATCGTTTCCCGACCCATGTCCATATCCGTGGCGTCGTGGTCCATCGTGCCCATCGCGGCGCCGTCACCGTTTCCTGCTCCGCTGCCGATGCCGAGCTCGCGGGCCACCTGGTCGGGGGTGCGGCCGGTGCCGTCGAGCCAGTCGTCGAGCACCACGATCCATTCGTGGTCGTAGTCGCCCGGCTCGGCCGGATCATCGATGATCAGCGCACCGTAGAGCCCGCGGTCGAGTTGCAGACCCGAATGCGAGTGATAGAAGTACGTGCCCGCATGAGGGACGGTGAACTCGTAGACGAATCGGTCTGCGGTGGCGATCGGGTCCTGGGTCAGCCCGGGAACACCGTCCATGTCGTTGCTCAACGCCAGCCCGTGCCAGTGCACACTCGTCTCCGCTGGTAGCTGGTTGTCGACCTCCACCCGCAGGAGATCCCCGGCTCGGGCACGGATCAGCGGTCCCGGCACCTGATCGTCATAGGCCCAGGTGGACACGATGCGTCCCCCGAGGTCCACCTCGACCGGACGCGGCGTCAACCGGGCCGAGACCACCTGCTGGCCCGGGACACGTCGCTGCTGCTCGAGACGACGCACCACCGGTGACGTGGCGGCCACCGGCACGCCGGTCGCCGCCCCCGCCCCGGAACAGGCCGCCAGGACTCCGGCACCGGTCAGCATCGAGCCGATCAGGAAGGCTCGGCGGGTCAATCTACCCACGGACCTGCCCTCGCCGATCAGCAATCGCAGCGAGGTTGCCGGTCTGCGTCAATACCTGCCGCCGGGCGACGAACTCATCGGAGTCGATGTCGCCTCGGGCGAACCGCTCTTCGAGCATCCGCAGCGGATCACCCTCATGCTCGATGCCAGCAGGACCGCTCGTACGGTCGGCGCGGAACATGACGGCCACCAGATAGATCACCACCGTCCAGAACGCGAGCATGCACACGGCCATGACGGTCCATCCCGCCCAACCGATGTCACCGACCCAGCCCATCATGATCGTCTCCATCCCTCGGTTTCGTAGCTTCAGCATCGGGTTCCCACCCCACAGGTTCGATGGAGGTCGTATGAAGATTTGCTCAAGAAACTCCCTGTCGCGTCGCCGCGATACCGGCACCGCGACGGTGCTGGCGATGATGGACCCCATGACCTCCTCTGCTCGACCACCCGCACCCGGCAGCGACCCGGCGACGCCGGCGCGTCCCTCCACCGGCTTGCGGGCGATGGTCGTCGAGGACGAACCGTCACTGGCGGATCTGGTGGGCTCCTATCTCGAGCGGGACGGTTTCGAGGTCGCGGTCACCGGCGACGGCGCCGAGGCCGTTCCCCTCGCCCGGCAGGTCGATCCCGATGTGGTGGTCCTCGACCTCGGACTGCCGGGCCTGGACGGGGTGGAGGTGTGCCGGCAACTGCGGACCTTCTCCGACGCCTACGTCGTGATGCTCACCGCCCGCACCGAGGAGATCGACACCCTGATCGGGCTGTCCGTCGGCGCCGACGACTACATGACCAAACCGTTCAGCCCCCGCGAGCTGACAGCGCGCATCCAGGCCATGCTGCGCCGTCCCCGCACCACCATCGCCGCGACCGTTGCGCAGCCACACCGCTTCGGGGACCTGGCCCTCGACGTCGACGGCCGCGAGGCCACCGTCGCCGGGCGGCCGATCGCCCTGACCCGCACCGAATTCGACATCCTTGCCGCCCTGGCACGCGATCCCGGAGTGGTGCTCACCCGCACCCAGCTGATCGAAGCGGTATGGGGGCCGAGCTGGGTCGGTGACGAACACCTGGTCGACGTGCACATCGGGCACCTGCGCCGCAAACTCGGCGACGACGCCACCCGCGGCCGCTACGTGCGCACCATCCGCGGTGTCGGCTACCGAATGGGCACCGGATCATGACCGCCCGATCGTCCACACCAGGCGGGTCCCTGCGCCGCACCATCAACACCGCGAGTTTCGGCACCCGACTGTTCCTCGCCCTGACCGTGGTGGTGCTCGGCTGCGCCGTCAGCGCCTGGATCGTGGCCTCGGCGCTCGCACCCGGCATCTTCCACGATCACCTCGGTCAAGCCGGCATCGACCACAACTCCAACCAGGCCCATCACGTCGAAGAGGCCTTCACCTGGGCGATCATCCTCGCCTGGGGACTGGCCATCGCCATCGCGGTGCTGCTGTCCCTGGCGGTGAGCTGGTACATCGCCCGGCGCGTTCAACGGTCGCTGACGGCGGTGACCACCTCCACCGCCCAGATCGCCGCCGGCCGCTACGACACCCGCATGCACAGCCCCGGACTTGGCCGCGAATTCGACGATCTCACCGTCACCGTCAACGAAGTCGCCCGCCGCCTCGAAGCCACCGAAACCACCCGGCGCCGGATGCTCGCCGACCTCGGTCACGAGATGCGCACCCCGATCGCCACTTTCGACTCCTACCTCGAAGCCCTCGAAGACGGCGTCCGCAGCCTGGACGAGGACACTCTGCAAATCCTGCGTGCCGCCACCCAACGCCTCGACCGCCTCGCCCAGGACATCACCGCCGTCTCCCGCGCCGAGGAACATCTCACCCGCATCATCCCGGTCCCCACCGACACCGCAACCCTGATCACCGCAGCCGCCGAGGCGGTCCGCACGCGCTACGACGACAAGAGCGTCACCCTCGAGACCTGCATCGAGCACTCCGTGCCGGTCACTGTCGACCCGGACCGGTTCGGGCAGGTCCTGGGCAACCTGCTCGACAACGCGCTGCGCCACACCCCCGACGGGGGCACCGTCACCATCACCTGCCGGCAGACCGACCCCACCTACGCCGAGATCGTGGTCGCCGACACCGGAGAAGGTATCGCCGCCGAACACCTCGATCACCTCTTCGACCGCTTCTACCGAGCCGATCTCGCCCGCAACCGCCGCCACGGCGGCAGCGGAATCGGCCTGACCATCACCCGCGCACTCGTCGAGGCCCACCAGGGCCGGATCCGCGCCGACAGTGCTGGCCCTGGCCGCGGGGCACGGTTCATCATCGACCTGCCCATCAGCAGCGCACCGCGGATGTAGGGCGCTCACCTCACGAAGTTCCTACTCCGCCAAGCATCGGATTCGGCCACGAATTGACTGCTGCAAAGAACCAGGAGCCACTTCAACTGCCAGAGTCAGGGCGTCCATCCCGGCGCAACGAAGTCTCACCACTGCTCTGGCCCTGTACTCGAAATCATGCTGGTTAGGGATCGTCGAACAGCACACGCCGTCAACCCCACCGCTCATGAGCAGATTGATGGCTGACCTTCGCGGCTCCTCCAATGTCGGACCACGATGCGCCGGATGCTTTGCGAGGGCGTTCGCGATCGAGTCGCTCAACGTCCGGTACCGGCGGACGAACCAGGCTCGTGGGCGTTTCCCAACGAGCAGCCGCGCTCGCGTGCCTGTATCTGCCACTCGTGCTCTGGACCCGACCGGCAAAGGACGCGCACGATGGACATCACGGTGGAAGGAGCCTTGAACGCTTTCGCGATCGCCTTCGAAGGACGAATCACCCTGAACACCAACTAATCCGATGTGTCAGAAACGAATCCACCGATTACCTGATAGTCCATCAGGGAACCCTGACACCTTCGGAGTGGAATCGGGTCTCAGCAACGGGGCTGCTTATATTCCCCTAGAAGACGAGGGGCACCCATATGTGAAGGTTCCGGTCGAAGGCTGAACTCTCCGTTTCAGCGGAACGCGGGAACGCTTCGGTGCTTCACCGTCTACGCGGGGACGGAAGTAGGGTTCATTTTTTTGTTCGACAGTGCAACGTTCGAGGAGGGTCGCCAACTTTCCGGAGTCGATGCGGTCGTTGTCGCCGGCGATTCCTGTGGAAACGAGGATATGGTCGACAAGGCCTATGAATGACTCGACGTTGTCCGGCGTGACCCCGCTGGCCAAGGCGAGCGGATGGTCGTGGAGTCCCTCGCGAAGGGCCTCGAGTTTGTGAGTGTCGGCGGCTAGTCCTGTACCGGGTCCGGAGGTGGTGGGGACATCGACGTGGCGGCGTGCGAGTTCGCCCAGGCGGGGAAGGTCGGTCTCCGAGACGGGGGTTTGGTATTTGAAGGCGATGCCGCCGAAGTGCAGTCCGGTCCATCCGGTTCGTTCTCGTGCTGAGTGGAGTGAATGGAACTCGCGGTCGTCGCCGTCGAGGGAGACGCCGGCGTTGTCGGTCCAGATGGCGTCGAGAGGAATACCGCCAGGAAAGTGCGGTGCGAGGATGTTCAGTGCCTCAGTTGCGCTGCGGCGAATGACGTTTGCGCCCAGGAAGATGTCGGGGTGCTTCAGGCGGACGTGATCGATGCATCGGGCCAGGCGGATGTCATCTGCGTCGTGGTCGATGAGGAAGACCCCGGAAATGGGATGGCGACGAGCGACCTCGACTTGTTCGGACACCTGGTCGAGATCGTGGACGTGGATCACGGGATATATGCGCATCGCGATGCTCCTGCTGGTTGCGTTGGAGGTGTCAGGGTCGTACGCGTGTCACCGTGGATGGGACAAGGCCCCACTCGGAACGTCCGAGTCGGCTCGGCGGTGCGACCTTGGAAAAGTCGGGGAGTCCGTCCTCGGCCAGTACGGCGCTAGCGACAACGACGTTGACGACGCGTCCGAAGATCAATGAGCAGTTTCCCATCTCCACGATCGTGTGCTTGACGCATTCGAACGCGATCGGCGCTTCGGCAACTCGAGGGACAGCCAGGACGTCGCTGTCGTGGGGGTTCATTCCCGCCTGGGTGAACTCATCGATCTCGTAGGGAAAGGATTCGGAGGTGGCATTGATGGGGTCGATGAGTGTTTCGGTCCCGATGTTCACAACGAATTCACCGGTTTCGGTGATATTGCGCCAGCTGTCCTTGTGCCCGACCGAGTTGAACTGCACGATCGGAGGCTTGGTGGAGGCAACGGTGAAGAAGCTGTACGGGGCGAGATTCAAGATCCCGGCGCTCGAGCGCGTCGACACCCAGGCGATGGGGCGCGGCACCACCGAGGCAGCCAGGACGTGATAGAAGTCCGCAGCACGCATCACGGCCGGATCGAAGCGAGTATATGGGTCGGCGGTCGGGTCGATCGAGTACATGGGGGAGCGGCCTTGGGTCAACAGCACGCCCCGGCGGTAAGGATGTCCAGGCGTTTGGCCAGGTTCTTGTCCAGATGGGCAACGGTGCTGATCAGGTGGGTTCGCAAGGCTTGGCGGGCCTGCTCGGGCCGGTGCGCAACGCACGCTGCGAGCATGCGTTCGTGTTCTTCGCGGCGGAGGGTGAGTTGGTCACCATCCTGTTCGCTGGTGACACGGTAGCGTTCGCTGTTGAGCCAGGTCGGGTCGATGGAGCGGAGCATCCATACCGAGCCGGCGGCGCGGTAGATGGCGTAGTGGAAGTCCTTGTGTGCGATGCGAGCCTCGATGATGTCGCCGTCTTCGAGTGCGATGCGCTGCCGTTCCAATGCCTCGCGGGCCGCCGCTTCGTCGTCTGCGTCGAAATTTTCGGCGGCGCGGCTGCAGAGGATGCCTTCGAGCGTGATGCGGGTCCGGTAGGTGTCGATGAGGTCGTCCGTCGATATTTCTCGGACCCGCGCCCCCTTGTGGGGGGTCATCTCGATCACGCCGATGGCCTCGAGCTGGCGGAGTGCCTCGCGGATGGGCATCATGCTCATCCCGAAGGTGGTCGACAGCTCTTGCAGCCGGAGTGGAGCGCCCGGCGGGATATCACCGTTGCAGATGGACTCGAGAATGGCGTTGTACGCCTGTTCGAGTGTTGTCGAGCGCTTGGGTTTCTTCACTCCGGCTGCGGTCATATCAGTAGCTCCCGTTCAACAGTTCGCCTGCACGGGGAACGTACCGCTTCAGGCCGAGTTCCTTCAGCAGCTGGTAGGTGGTGGCGACGGCTGCAGACAGCACAGGCTTGCCGATTCGGTCCTGAACGACCTGGACGGCTGCCAGCGACGGCATCTGCACGCACGCGGACAGCACGACTACATCGGCCTGACTGTGGTCGAGTCGTTCGACGATGTCCACCAGCGCCATCGGGTCCCGGGAGCCGACCTCGAGGTTGTCGGGAATTTCGAGGGCGATGAAGTCGGTGACCTCGAAGCCCTCACCGGAGATGTAGTCGACGACCTGCTCGGTCAGGGGGCGCATGTACGGTGCGATGAGGGCGACCTTGCGGGCACCGAGTACCTTCAGCCCGTCGACCAGGGCGCCGGCGCTGGTGACCACCGGCGCTTCGGCGTCGTTGTCGACGGTCACCTGGTGCAGGCGCTTCTCCGAGGTGCAGTGGTACCCGGCGCCGCGGGTCATGATCGCTACCAGACAGGCGTAGCCGAGGACATCGACGTGGGCGTCGGACAGCTCCAGGGCGCAGCGATCGGACTCGTCGTCCATCGCTTCGAGCTGAGCCTTGGTCACTTCTTTCATCCGCATACGCGAGGAGTGGAAAGTGAAGCGCTCGGGTTCGACCTCTTCGCGGGCGCGCAGCATCGCGGGGATCTCGGTTTCCATCGTGATGTTGGAGCTCGGGACGATCTGGCCGATGCGGTAGGCGCGGGGGGATGCCGGTGTGGTCATGGTCAGACCGCCTTGACGGGGTTGGCCAGGGTGCCGATCTTTTCGATGGTTGCGGCCACGACATCACCCGGGGTCAGGTACGTCGGCGGGGTCATCGCCGCACCTACGCCCTGAGGGGAGCCGGTGGCGATGATATCGCCGGGTTCGAGAGTGACTCCGGAGGTGATATCGGCGATGAGCTGGGGAATCTTGAACAACATGTGCCGAGAGTTTCCGTTTTGGCGCTGCTCACCGTTGACGGTCAGCGACAACTGGAGGGTGTGGGGGTCACCGAGTTCGTCCGCGGTGACGACCATGGGACCGAAGGGCTTGTAGCTGTCCTGTCCCTTGGAGAAGAACCACTGCCCGGAGCGGCGCTGGTCGCGGGCGCTGATGTCGTTGACGATGCTGTAGCCGAAGACGTGGTTCATCGCGTCGTCCTCGGTCACCGACTTGGCGATATCGCCGATGATCACGGCGAGTTCGCATTCCCAGTCCAGCTGTTCGGTCAGCTCGCTGTTGTGCAGGATCGGCTCGTCGGGGCCGATCACCGCGGTGCCCGGTGTGCTGAACAGCACCGGTCGCGTCGGCAGGTTCTCGTCGGTGTCGAGGGATCGGCTCGATTCTTCGACGTGCTCGACGTAGTTCAGTCCGACACCGATGAGCTTGCCGGGACGGAACGGGGCGTGCAGCACCACTTCGTCCAGTGAACGGGTGGCTTCTGCGGGCCAGGACTGGGTGGTGGCGATGGTCTGGGCGACCCGGCGGTGCAGGTCCGGGCCGGCGGCGATGTAGTCGCGCAGGTCGTTGGGAACATCGATCACCGACTGCAGGGCGGGAACAAGATCGAGGACGAGAGCATCGTCGAGGACGACTCCGAGATGACGTTCCCCGTCGGTGCCGAAGCTGAAGTTGACAAAGCGCACGAAATTCTCCTTGTTCGATGAATGTACGGGAAAACCCTTAGGCCGTTTCGGTCTCGCCAGGAACTTCCGTGAAGTGGGGAGGTGGGAAGGTAGGTGCCTGGTGACTGTTGAGGACGACGCTGGACTGCGGTTGCTGGTTGACGCTGAGTTGGAAGATGTCGAACCGGTTGTAGTGGCCGATGATGTCGTGCATCTGTTTGGGTTGGATCGATGCATTGATGTCGATGTCGGCGTACACGATTCCCTCCTCGTCGATGAGGGGCGTGGTTATCAGGCGCCCGTCCGGACCGAAGATGCCACTGAAGGCGCTGTGCGGACGCTCGAGTAGCGCGCGGGCGGCCTCGTTGTGTGCCACGGTATCGACGATCTGATCTGTGATCGCGGCACAGGCGACGATGGTGAAGACCTTGCCTTCGAAGCTGTGTGCAGCAGCGCGGGTCTTGATGGCTTCGACCATGTCGTACTCGGCCGGTGCGACTGGAAGGGCGATGTAGTTGGCGATATGGACCTGCTCTCCTTGTGCCAGGAGACTGAACCGGGCCAAGGTGTTGGTGTTCTCCCCGCATGCCAGTCCACCGAGTCGCCCGATACCGGTGTCGTAGACGCGCAGTGAGCTGCCGTCTCCGCCGGCCCAGGTCAGCTTCTCGGCCCAGGTCGGCACCAGCTTGCGGTGGACGCCCAGTAGTTCACCCGTATTGCTGATGAACAGGACCGAGTTGTACAGCGTGCCCAAGGAGTACGGATCTCGTTCGTTTACTCCGATGACGACGTGGGCATCGGCTGCGCGAGCAGCAGCGCACAAGGCCGCGACTTCGGGCCCGGGGATGTCGATGGCTGCGTGAAATAGCTTTTCGAACCAGGGGCCCCCTTCAACGGGCGTCATGGTCCAGTTCCAGTAGGGGTACGCCGAGACGAACACCTCGGGAAAAGCGATCAGCTCAGCACCGTGTGCGCTCGCCTCTGCGATCAGACGGCATGCCTTGTCCACCGTGGCGGGCGTGTCGAGGAACTCCGGAGCCGCCTGCACTGCGGCGGCTCGAAACTTCGGGTATGCGGTCATCTCCGGTGTCCTTCGTTGCTGAACGTGTAGACCATCATGCCTAGGATTTGATCAAATTATTCGTCTACTCGCAAGAGGTGCCTCGATCGAGAGTTGAGCGTTCAGAGGTTTGAGCAGGTAATTCACCACCTATTCGAAGAGTGCCTCTTGCCTAGTCATGTTTCCGTCATGAAAAAACTCGTTGTCAGGTCTCGCGTTTGATCAAATTACGGTCTACCGTTCCCTCACAACGCGTTTGTTCCCCCGCAGTGATGTAGGAAGGAGTTGCTGATATGAGGGAAGACATCCTCGGCCGGTCCCGC
>NZ_JTIZ01000056.1:0-14314 GCF_000801125.1 Rhodococcus sp. Chr-9 | reverse complement strand
GATTGACACGGGTTTCCGCTCAATCGGCATGAATGCCCGAGGCTAAGAGCGCTCTATCGGTAGAGACGTCGTCGACGTGCACGCATCGCATACATCGCATTGCGTGCATCTTGATCTGCAGCCGATCCGGGGAGGAGCCAAACCGACGTGAGTCATGTGCCATCTCCGCTGGGCTGGCAACGATAGCTTTCACAGCAACGGCCTTTCGTCGCAGAGATCTCTCGGGGTCGGGTGCCCGATCACCACGAAGTGAAACGTCTACCGCACCCCTCTAGGACACCCTCGTCCAGGGTGAGTCCCGACCTATTCTTGTTGTCATTCGAATGAATGAATCGGGTGGTACCGAACAGTTTTTTTCTGGAAAGATGCCACGCATCCATGCCCATACCTCAGGAAGGACAGTGACACTATGGGTCTAGCTGACGATTTCGCGAACTTCCAACGACAGATGGCTACGACTCCGTTCCACCCCGAGAGAGGCAAGATCTGGGAAGAAATGAACCAGCTGGTCAAAGAGTTCATTCCCTTAGCGATCCAGCGGAAAGTTCGAACCACAGGGTGGCTGACGAAGTCCTGGTGCCTACCTATCAGCACCTACAAACGTTTTGACCAAACGTCAATCCAGATCTCGGCTGGCGGAGAGTGGCGTTACTTCTCTTACTCGGATGGACGGCCTAACCCGCGCGAGCATGTCCTCGCATCATCAGCAGGCCCGGAGGGTTGCACCACCAATCGCGAAGACATCGAAGACATGCGTGGAATCCTTCTGGATGCTCTTAATAGGCCTAAGGGCGGCTACTAGCCTCGATCTTTCGTGCGGGTGACGCGCCGTCCTGAGCAGTTCAGATTGGGTGCGGAAACCTGCGGATCCGGTGTGCGGCCACGATTGGTCACCCGACCCACACGACACAGCGAACACCACCCTGGCTTTGGCGTGTGGATGTGATCGCCGGTATCGAAGCCGCTCTGACCGTCGGCGCGGTGACCGCTGATGTCGTCGCGGTCGAAGCCCGCCGGCACGCGTCCTCGGAGGTCGGTGCGGGTGGGTCTGATTCAGGCCCTCATCTCGTTGCTCGTCTCCCCGGCCGGGAGCAGCGTGTGTCAAGGTGACCAGCTCGTCTTGCATGTCAACGGAGTCCTGTTTGACGATCGTCAAACAGCACACCCCTCCCGTCCCCGCCTGCTTCCGCTATCATGGGATTAGTTGAGATTGTTATTTAATCATTAGGACTAAATCATGGATAGTTATAGCGAGTTGCGAGCGGCGGTAGTGGACGCCGGCGTCTACACCACAACGATGGAAACGCTGAAGCGGATCCAGGACGCGGGACGACTGGGGATCCACGTCCGGTCCGCCATCAGCCGAGCCCTGGCCTCCCACGGGATCGGGCACCTTCCTGCCGAGTTGCCACCCAATCAGGACGACGAAGTCCGCCTCTACCTGCTCGGCACCCCCATCGCCGATGTGGTGAGCGCCGTCCTGACTCCCAGTGAACGTGGGGATGCGATGTTGCGTTCCGTGGGCTCGTCCGATGCTCAGGAAAAGCTCGCGGTCATCCGCGATATCGTGTGCGGTTCCTCCACTGAAGGAGCGTGACGTGACGGCACCTGCCGAGGATGTGGGGCGGGCCGTGCATGTCTTCGTTGACGAGTCCAAGCGCGACGACTACATCCTCTGCGCTGTGACCGTTGTACCGTCCGGCGTAGACGAGATGCGCAAACGGATGAGAGAGCTGTGCCCCAAGGGAAGCAGCCGAATCCACATGAAGTCCGTGGACAGAAAGACAGCACCCAAGATCGTGACCGAGGTCGCGAAGTTGAATGCCGACAGTCGCCTCTATGTGGTCAAGTCACGCAAACTTTCCGAACGTGAGGCGCGGGACCTCACGCTCACTGCAGCGGCTCACGATTTGGTGGAGCTGTCTGCAAGTCGTGTGGTCATCGAGTCGTGCGATCAAGATCGAGAAGACAATCGGGTGATCCGGCAGGCGGTAGGTCCGCAGGCCCCGTTCGAGTACCTTCACGATCGTCCGAACAATCCGTTGCTGTGGCTTCCCGATGTTCACGCATGGGCATGGGGCCGGGGTGGGTCCATCCGCCGCAAGATCGAGCACCGCATCGAGGTCATCACCCTCTGAGATACGCGAAGGCCCTCCCCGGATGGAGAGGGCCTTCGCTACGTGTGATGGGCACGCAAGGCTGGAAACCACCTGGTGGAGCTGCCCCGAGGGGTACTTACGCTCCGGAGACCTCCTACACGAACCACTTCCCTCGACTAGTGTCTCGGGCACCACGTACTGTACCACTTTTGTACCGTTCCAGTACTACTCCTGTACTAGTTCAGCGCTACCTCGACAGGCATCGCCGTAGGCGATGCTCAGTCAGTTTCGAATCCAGCCTGGTCGAATTTGAGGACGGTGGCGTTCTCGCTGACCGTGCGGATTTTGTTCTCGTCGAATCCGTTCGGCGTGGTGGCGGTGATCTCGATCCGGACTTCGAGGTGAACACCGTCTGCGGCGGCAAGGTGTTGGATGATCTCGTTGGTGATCTTGTTGAAGTCGCGGGCGTAGAAGTCCGGGTGTAGCGCGGTGGACCCGAAGAATCGGGTTTTCGCCACCGGAGTGGTACCTCCAGTTTCATTGCGGCTACCCGTGCGTGTGGCCGTGGTGGTCTGGACCGTCGCACCGGCGGCCGGTGCGTCCTCTTCGTCGCCCGCGGGCGAGTCACTTTCGTGCTGAGAGGCGCCTTCGCCCTGGGTTGCCTCGTATTCGGCGAGTTCGCGTTCGCGTTGCGCCTCGGCTCGCTCAGGCTGGACCAACAGCAACGCATCGGTAATCTGCGGCACGCTGACTTGATCGGACGGCAGGACCAGTCCGAGATAGTTCTGTCCGTCCCAGTCCACAGCCAGGGCAAATCCGGTCTGCTGCCAGAACATCTCGCGAGATACCGACTGCACCCCGTCCTCGAGGACGGTGCGATCGCGCAGCCTCGCCAGGTACGGGTAGGTGGTGTAGTAGTTCCACAGCTGACCGACGCTGATGTGGCCTTCGCGGTCCCATGCGGCCTTGAGGGTCCCGGACAGGTCGTGGCGAATCAGGCCGGCGCTGCGCTGCAGGGTCAGCAGCGATTCGTTGCGCAACTTCGCTGCAGCGCGGGCAGCCAGATCGGTGGTGGTGCCGTCGGCTTTGAACGCTTCGATCTCGAGGGGTTTGGTGGCCTCACGCTGGGTGGGAGCGAGCACCCAGTGATAGGTCTGCAGCAACCGGTCGGCGACGGCCTGATTGTGGGTGGCGACCCGGTCGACGGCCTGTTGGCGTTGCGCGGCAGTCAGGTTCAGGTCCTTGTCGGCGTTGTCGCGGATGTAGGACCAGGCCAGAAAGTCCCGGACTGCGCTGTCGAGTTCGGCCCAGCGGGCGTCGTCGGCGGCGAGGAAGGCGACCATGTTGCGGTGGGTGCGGGCAGCGCTGCCGCGGTGTTCGGTGACGTCTTTGGCCCAGATCGCCGCCGGGGATTCGGTCTTGGCCTTGCGGTTGTGTAGATGCGCGGGCGGCACGATCACCAACCGCACCTCTGGTACGTCCGGTACGTCCGCAGACGAGTCGGGGGCGACGTGTACGCCGGCGAAGCCGTCCGAGGCGGTCTTGCGGTGCTCTTGCAGTCGGCGCACGACTTCGGCCCAGACGTCTTCCTTGTGGAGGCGTTCGGCGTGGTCGCGGGCGGTGCGGGTGGTGTTGGCCTGGGTGTCGTACCAGTACAGCGACCCGGAGTTGTAGAAGTAGGTGGCGGTATTGGCCAGGTGGTTCAGCGCCGAATGGAAGTTGCCCGGCACATCGCCGGGAAGGGCGGTGCCGAGGAAGATCCGTTGCTTGTCCAGACCCTTGTGCGCGGAGGTCAAGGTCGGGGTCGCGCCCATGAACACGGTGCGAGCCAGGCGTTGGGTAGTCAGGCGTTGACCGAGCAGCTGGTTGGTGTTGTCGACCTGGGCGGGAGCGGAGTTCGGTCCGTCGACGTCGGTGTCGATCAGAGCCTTCCACTGGTCGTCGAGGTACTGGGTCAGTTCGGTGACGACCTTGTCGGCGCGCAGAGGGATCGATCCGGGCATGATCAGCGGGGCGGTGTCGTTCTCGCGCCAGAGCTGACCGACGATGACGTTCATCAACCGCAGGACACCGCGGGTGCGCTGGAAGCGTTCGAGGGTGGACCAATCCTGGTAGAGGCGGTCGAACAGCTCCGGGTGGATCGGATAGGAACGGCGGATGCGTTCTTCATAGTCGAGTTCGCGGACCTCACGAGGAAAGTCACTACTGTTCTTGACGTAGAACGCCACCATGGCCTTGGCGGTGGCGTTGATCTTCGCCAGGGCGGTGCTGTCCGGAGTTTCGAACAACCGGCGCCGGACGATGTGGAAGCTCTCCTCGGCGTTGGCAGCGCGCCACTGCTCAGCGACACGGCCGACGGCCTTGCGCAGCATCTTCAACGCTTCGCGGCCGTTCTGCCCCCCGACTTCTTCCTCGTCACCGACGTACTCGCCGTCCTTCATCTCCGCCGAAGCCGGAATGGAAATCAGCACCAATGTGCCAGGAACGGCCTTGGCCGCCTCGGTTAGGGCTTGGGCGAAGGTGAACTGCGCATCGAAGGTGCCGTCGGGCAACTCCTCGTGACCGAACAACAGGCGGGCGTAGGCGACCCATTCGTCGATGAGGATCACCGACGGGCCGAACCTCAGGAACAGCTCGCGCAGTGCTTCGCCGCTGGGATTGAGTCGGTTGGTGTCGGATTCGGCGACCATCGCATAGCCTTCGGCGCCGCCGAGATGCCAGGCCAGCAGACCGCCGATGGTGTTGATGCGGGTGCCATCGGGCATCACCTTCACCGCACCGGCCTTGATCTGGGTGCCCACCAGCGCCACCCGCCGGGCAGAAGGCAGCTCGGTGCCGGCGAGCAGATCTTGGACTTCCTGCGGATAGTCCACCAGCGGCCGA
This sequence comes from Rhodococcus sp. Chr-9, assembly GCF_000801125.1. Lineage (NCBI taxonomy): Bacteria > Bacillati > Actinomycetota > Actinomycetes > Mycobacteriales > Nocardiaceae > Rhodococcus > Rhodococcus sp. Chr-9. Next base: position 9,332 of record NZ_JTIZ01000056.1, on the reverse strand, counting down.
CCGGACGCCAGATGCCATACCGCGAGCATGGAGTGGGTCTTGCCGCCACCGAAGTTGGTTTGCAGGTTGATGATCGGCGCGGCGTTCGGATCGCCGGACAGTCTCTGCATCGCGGGGACGAGCAGATCCTTCAAGCCTTCGGTCAGGTAGGTGCGGGCGAAGAATTCCACCGGGTCGGTGTATTCGGGGTCGCCTTCGCCGCGGGAGACCATCGCCAGGTCGGCGGCGAACTCGGCGGCGTGAAAGTTACCGCTTTGCACATCCTGATGCGGGCTGAGTACCAGCCGCCACGGTTCGAGACCGTCGGCGCCGATCTCCGCGGCTGCGGAAGTCTTGACGACCTTGCGGTCCTGCTTTTCGGAGCTCAGGCGCATCAGTTCGATGCGTGAGCGTCGGGCCTCATCAGCCTGGTCCGGAGCCCCTATCGCGCGCAGGAACCGCTCGGCGGTATCAAGGGCTCGGTATGCATCGTCGGCGGTGAAGGATCCGTTGTGCGCCCAGGTGTTGCGCACATCCCGAAGTTCGGTCGCCCAGGACTGCTCGGTGCGGGAGAGATGATCGGTGAACGGATACCAGCCTTTCTGGATCTGGTTGGGGATCTGTTCGGTGATCATCCGCAGGCCGTTCTGCGGATCGGTGCGCACATAGGTCTTCGATGCACCGGCCCCCTTGGTCTTGTCCCGCGCCGCCAGTAGCGCTGTCCAGTCCCCACCCTCTAGCTTCTTCGCCAGCACGTAGGTGTGGAACTCGTCCAGCGCGGGACCGAGAAGCTCGAAGATCCGACCGATCCGGTCGCGGTTGCTCACAGCCATGACAAGGTTCCTTCTAGGTGTCCAGCATCAGCTGGGTCGAAGCATTGCGGGACTCAGCGACGATGTCATTCCAGGCCGTACCGAGTGAGTTGAATTCGATCGCAACCTGGGTGCGCTTCGAGTCCTCAGCGATCGTGAACAGCAGGAACGACAGCTCCTTGCACAGATCTCGATCGATCGACTCCGGCACCCGGGACAATAAGGCCGCAGCAGCCGGTACGCCCTTCTCCGTCAGAGCTCGGGCGAGGTGCATCACCACTTCCCACGTGCTGATGTGCGGGTCGGTGGCCGGATCGTACTCCCTGTTCGAGTAGATCGCCCCTAACGCCTCGGGGGAGAGCAGCGCAACCTTGCCAGCACGACTGGTCAAGATGCCGGACCGTTCCAAGTGCTCAAGGGAAGCGTTACGGGCACGGGCCATGTTGTCGGCATCACCGAACGTGCCCGCGTCGAAGCCGTGTTGGCGGAACCAAGCGATCGCGAAACGGGTGTCGGGGTCGAAGTCGCCTTCTTGTTCAGCAAGCACTTCATCAAGGATTTCGTTGATCCGGGCCAGCGCAGCACGGACGGTCATCTTTGAGCCGTCATCAGTCAGCACACCTGAGAAGCGGGAGAACACCGCCATACCGGGACCGATGGCCGCTTGAGGTAGATCCACTGGGGCGATAGCGCCTTGCTGCAGCTCACGCAGAGCATCAGGTAGCTCATCCTTGAGTGCATTGATGAATCCCCGACGATCGATTGTCGGCGCATGATCAGGACGGGGACGCAGCGCCAGGACGATGGAAGAAGCGAGGGCATTTGTGCCCTGCGACAGCATACGGTTACCGAGCTCACTGCGCATCGGCCACGTAGCAGTGATTGCCCATCCGGAACGGATCATGCCCTCCAGCAATGTTTCCCACCCGGTCGACGCTTCCCCAGTCTCAGTCGCATCTTGTTGCTTAAACGCGTAGTAGACAGTAATCGGGTAATCGATCAGCGCAGATTCGCGAGCGCGACGAAATACCTCACGAAACCCATCCTCGAAGAACCTATGTGCGCCTTCCCGGCCACCATGACGATAAGCGTTGGCAACCAGCTCGTCTGCTTTCGGAACTAGCATAGTGCTCAGCAATTCGGGATGGATGGAACGAAGTGCTCGACGCAGCCAGACATAGAAGAAATCAGACAGATCTGAATACCCGATGTTGTCATAATATGGCGGATCGGTCGAGATGAGAAATTCATTGAAGGGACGATCTGAGGCCGATGCCTGAATCGCCCGTCCAGGTCGCTTTCCAGCTACGCGAATACTCTTTGCGATGCTGTTCAAGCTGACTGTAAACGATCCTGCCGCTTGGCCGAACGGTGTGGTGTCTGGGAAGTCCCACACCATGGGGATGGCTTGACGAGCGAAAAGGTTACGGATCTGTTCCTTAGTGTTCTCCCAACGGCATAGTGAATTAGCTATGTCGGCGAGGCGACTAACTCCCAATCCCAAAAACGTAGCCACAGCGTCCGCGTATGCCGCTGCACCTGTACCACCGCCTTCAAGGCGTTCGTCTCCGGCTAATCCTGCAGAAAGAGCGTCCGAAAAGACTCGTTCCCGAGCTTGGGGGACGAGGTCGCTGAATGTAGTAAGGGCGGTGAGCTGTCGAGGGGTGAACAAATCTGCGAATTCGGTCAGCCCGTATCGGACAACATTGATGCGGCCGGGCCAGTCGAACAATTCACCTTCCGGTAAGTCGACGGGCCGCTCGATTCTCGCCGCAAGCTCGTGTTCTGGAGTGGGATCCAAATAGATCCGAGTCCGCTTACCTTCCGCCACTATCGCCATGAGCTGTGTGCCCATTTTTTTGGCGCGACTTTCAGAACGAACGTACCCCAACTCAACAGCTGCGCCACAGCCGATACACACCGCACCGGTGCGCCCGACAGTACCGTCGGTTTCCTGTGTAGGCGCATTCTCCGGGCCGTATCCGATACGGTATTCAACCTTGCCGTCTACAACAGAGGGGACGACATAGGTTTCCTTGCCCTTCTTCTTGCCGAGCCACCATGAACGAACGAGAGGCATGGCAATACCGCAGGCGGGGTTGGGACAGGTGACCGTCCGGGCCCAGATCCAAGCGATGACGGTGGCTTCGGATCCGTCCGGCAATTGCGCCTTCGGGTACAAATGGCCGATACGTTTTTCGGCCTCGTCGCGCATCCACTGCCCGTAGCGCCGAACATCTTCGGCCAGTCCTGTCACACCTGACCAGGCAGTGATCTGGGTATCCGCTGCGCCGGGGAACACTGGCGGATGCCCAGCGAACTTCGGCGGAATCTCGATAAGTGCCTTATTGATCAGCACCGCAACCGGATTCAGATCCGATGCGTGAGCTTCCAGACCGAGGCGTTGGGCCTCCAATGGGATGGTGCCGCCCCCGGCGAACGGGTCGAGGATCGGCGGGGGGTTGCCATTGGAGGATGCGAGGATCTCTTCGCGAGCGCGTCGCAACAGGTTTTCGTCGCCGACGTTCTCCCACACCACCAGTTGCTCGATGATCTCGTGTAAGCGTTTGCGTTCCTTCGCGACGGCTTCCTCGGTAGGAAACCGGTCTGGAAACGAGGAAGGATCGTCGACGAGCTGCGCGAACAGCACAGCACGGGCGGCGGCGAGGGGCCGGCGGGCCCACCACAGATGCAGGGTGGACGGGTGACCGTGGCGGATGGACTTCTCGCGGGCCGATTCGGCGTTGATCTTCTCGAGCGGCAACGCGACCTCGATGAGCTTGCGACGGGGAACAGCAGTGGTCTCGGCGGTCACGAGGTGGGGTCCTTCTCTACGTACATCGGTGCTGCAAGAGCGTGGTTACGGGAAACAGTAGTGGTCGGGCGTGCCAGGATCCGGCAGCGGTGCCCGATCAGGTCGGGACGGTGAGATTGTTAGGAGGGTGGTCCGCCTTTCGCCCAGGTCTTGGCCCAGTGCAGGCGTACCTCGGTGGCGGCAAGATCACCCAGGTCGATGCGTCGGAACGGTTCGTGCACATACCGCAGCTGGTCGTGGTCGGGACCGCGGTCGCTGACCGAGACCATGGCAAGGCGGTGCCGGTCGGGGACGTTCTTGCCGTAGAGGACCTCGTTGAAGGTGACGGTGAAGTCCTCGGCCCCTTCGATGCGGCCTTTGACCTCGATGAACACGTAGTGCCCGTCCTGCGGGTCGAGGGAGCGGATGTCGTAGCCCTTGTTGTTGTGCGGCATCTCCTCCGGGATGCGGCCGAGGGCGTGTTCGGCGGCGAGGACCTTGTCGACGGCGCGGCGTTCGATCCGGGCGGTGTCCTTCGCGTGCTGGGCGGGGGCGCCGGGCAGCATGCCAGCGGGGATGACGAGCACCGCGCCGACGATCTGCGGGGGTTTGGCGGCCAGGCGGGATTGCAGGTCGAGTTCGGTGGTGCGGGCGGTGAGGCGAGTTTCGAGGTCGCGGGCGCGGGCCTCGAGGCGTTCGGGGCTGTGCCGGGGTTTGGCGTGTCGGCCCTGGGTGCGGGTGGCCAGGATGTCGCGTAGGCGGGCGGCTTCGCTGTCGAGATAGTTGATCTGCTGGGTGAGGCGTTTGTGCACCGCAGCGCGGGTTTTGTCCAGCAGCGGCAGGACGCGGTCTTTGACCTGGGCGAGATGTTCGGGTTGGGCGTGGGTAATCGCCCAGGTGGCGGCGAGTTGCTCGACCCCGCCGGCGAGCCAACTGTGGCTGAGGACCTCGGCGGCGATGGTGCGTGCTTCGGCGGGAAGGGGCTGGAGGTCCAGATAGGGCGCCGGCCCGCACAAGGTGGCGGTGCCGTCGGGGGTGAGGGTGATGAAGTCGAAGCGTTTGGACACCACCACGCTGGTGCCGTCGCTGATCTCGCCGGTCACGGCCACGATCAGCCGGGGGTGTTCGGCCGGGTCGTGCGGATCGAACAGCACGGTGCCAGTCTCCAGTGCCCGCTGATGGGTTTCGATGGTGGCATCGAGAACCGTGTCGAGCAGCGGATGGCCGGGAGCGAGGAGCTCAGCGCGCGGTGCGGTGGGCTCGCCCAGGTCGATACGGTCGGGATCGAAGGTGACCCGCTGATAGCGCGAGACGATCGGCACCGCCGCACCCGGGCGCTGCCGGGCCCGCACAGTCGCGGGGACGTGGGTGATCTCGAACCGTCCCGCTTCCCGGCGAGGCAGCCGACCTCCGAGCCGGGGGAACGCGTCGTGGAAGAACGCGGCGATGTAGTGCGGTTGCAGCCGGCGGGCACGGGCTTCGTCCATCTCACGGCGAAGCCGGTCGAGTTCGTGCGGGGCCAGGGCCTCGTGGGCCAGGGCACGTTCTTCGAGCAGGGTGTCCAGGCCGCGGGAGACTTCGGCGTCGACGACCTGGTCGAGGGCGGCCAATCGGGCCGGGTCGTCGCCGTAGCGGATCGCGTCGAGCAACAGAGTGCGCAGCGGTCGGTCGGTGAAGGCGTCACCGAGGACGTCGAACAGCCGGCCGCCGTAGGCGCGACGCTGGGTTTCCATCTTCTCGAGCAGCCGGGTGAACACATGGCCTTCGCGGGTGCCGTCGGCGACGAGATTCCACAGTCGGCAGGTGTGGCGTTGGCCGATGCGGTGGATCCGGCCGAAGCGCTGCTCGAGCCGGTTGGGGTTCCACGGCAGGTCGTAGTTGATCATCAGGTGGGCGGCCTGCAGGTTCAGCCCTTCACCGGCGGCATCGGTGGCGATGAGCACCTGGGTATCGGGGTTGTGGGTGAACTGTTCGCGGATGGCACGGCGGTCCTCGCGGCGGGTGCCGCCGTGGATGGTGACCACCGCATCTTCGCGACCGAGGATGTTGCGGATCTGGGCGGTCAGATAGTCCAGGGTGTCGCGGTGTTCGGTGAACACGATCAGTTTGCGCGGGGCACCCTGGGTATCGCGCAGCAGATTCCGGTCCAGCAGCAGCGAGCGTAGTTCGGCCCATTTGCGGTCCTCACCGGAGTCGCGGACCTGCTCGGCGAGGGCAACGAGCACCCCGAGGCGGGCGATTTCGATGTCGAGTTCGGCGACGGTCTGCGCCGCGGTGGCGGCGTCGACCACCTGCTCTTCCATCTCTTCACGCTCGCCGGCGTCGTACTCGTCCGGATCGTCGAAGTCGATCCCGCTCAGGGCGAAGTCGTCGGCCCGACTCGTCGGGGTAGGGGTGAGCAGGTCGCGGCGTTTGGTGCCGAGGCGTTCGCGGCGGCGTTGCAGCGACCGAACAATCGCATGGGGGGAGGACGCCAGGCGCCGTTGCAGCACGGTCAGAGCGAATCCGACGGTGCGTGCGCGAGGGTTATCGGCGCCGAGACGGTCGGCGCGGTTCATCTCCTCGCGCACGTAACGGGTGACCTCGTCGTAGAGCTGGCGTTCGCCGTCGGAGAGGGTGTACGGCACGGTCTCGGCGATGCGCTCGGGGAACAGTGGGGTGCCGTCGAAGGTGAGCAGTTCTTCTTTGACCATGCGGCGCATCAGCCCGGAGGTGTCGGTGGTGTGCGCTCCGGAGCGGTATTCGCCTTCGAACCGGTCGGGATCGAGCAGTGCCATGAACGCCTGGAAGCTGGTTTCGTTGCCGTTGTGCGGGGTGGCGGTCATCAGCAGCAGGTGCCGGGTGATCTGCCCGAGTCGCTGGCCGAGCTGGTAGCGGCGGGTGACGTCGAGTTCGCCGCCGTACCAGGTCGCCGACATCCGGTGCGCCTCGTCGACGACCACCAGATCCCACTCGCTGCTGTCGAGCAAGGCGAGCAAGTCGTCGTTGCGTGCGAGCTGGTCCATCCGGGCGATCAACAGCGGATAGCGTTCGAAGGGGTTCGCGTCCGGGCTCGAGGCGATCATCTCGCGCGAAAGCAGCTGCGCGTCGATGCCGAACTTGGTGGCCAACTCGTCCTGCCACTGCTCGACCAGCGAACCGGGAGCGACGATCAACATGCGGGTCAGGTCCCCGCGCAGCATCAGTTCTTTCGCGTAGAGCCCGGCCATGATTGTCTTGCCGGCGCCGGGGTCGTCGGCGAGGACGAACCGTAGCGGGGTGCGGGGTAGCAGTTCGCCGTACACGGCCCGGATCTGGTGCGGCAACGGATCGACCGCGCTGGAGGAGACCGCCACCATCGGGTCATGCAGGCCGGCCATGCGGATGCGCAGCGCTTCGGCGGCGAGGCGGAACTCGGCCGGATCGGCATCGAACGACCATCGGGCCTGCGGTGTCTCGATCCGCAGGCGCTCCTCATCGGTTCGGTACAGCAACTGCTGACCCAAATCGCCAGCGGTGTCCTTGAACGTCACCGTCACCGCGTCCGGGCCGTGCCGGTCGACATCGACGAGAGTCACAGGTCCTGAGTGCACACCACGAAGCACCTGGCCACGATCGAGATCCTCGAGCCGCACCGGCATCCCTGCCGACGATGAAGCCGCCACCGTCCTATCACTCTCCCCTGCGTTATCGCCTTACAGATGTGATCGTTCGCGGGGCGAAGAATGTCACACGTCACCCATATCGTTCTGCGCTCGAGCACCTCCATGTATCCGCGCGACCGCGTATGAAGCTCGAGCTGAAGAGGTGTCGGCCCTCGTCACTATGATCAATTTGTGACTACGCCTTCCCCAGATCCTCGCAAGGTCTTCGTCATCCACGGGCGCAACGGCACCGCCCGAAACCAGATTTTCGCTTTCCTCCGCGCCTTGGGCTTGTCCCCAATCGAATGGGATCAGGCAGTCCACGAGACAGGTGAGGGAGCGCCCTACATCGGCCAGGTACTCGACAAGGCATTCGAGATTGCTCAGGCCATCGTCGTGCTTGAAACTCCCGACGACGTCGCATACCTGCGGACTGACCTGGCCGACGATGACGACCCCGAAACATCTCCACAGGCACAGCCCCGCCCAAACGTTCTCTTCGAGGCCGGCATGGCCATGGGACGAAATCCGAAACGGACCATCATCGTCGAGTTCGGCAGGATCAAGCAGTTCAGCGACATCCACGGTCGCCACACCATCCGACTGGATGGCAGCCCTGAAAAGCGCCACACGTTCCGAAGTCGCTTGTCCACGGCAGGTTGCGCCGTCGACCAGGCCGGAACGGACTGGCTCAGCTCGGAACTGACACCTCCCGGCGCACCAGGCGGGGGTGTCCCGCTCGGAAGAAGAGTCCCGACGCCTGAGCGGCCTACCCGCCCGAGATTCACTGCCACCCATTTCCGCCGTGGCGGCAACAAACTCGACTACGTCGAGATCACCAATATCGGCCCGGGTGATGCTCTCGATGTCGACGTCGAGGAACTCGGCGCAACCGGGCGCGGACTTCTCCGCGACGACGAACCACTCCCTATTCCGAAGCTTCCGGCAGGTAAATCGTTCCGCCTCGACTACATGGGCAACATTGCCAGCGGTGACAACAAGCGGTACTTCACCTTGCTCATCAAGGGACGTACCGCAGATGGCGATCCCTTCAACTTCGAAGAATTTGTGAGCATGACATGAACGTGTCCATCCCTACCGACGACGACAACTTTCTTCGTCGGGAATGCCCCACTTGCGAGCAACAATTCAAGTGGCACCTCGGTCCGATCAACGACGAAGCCGCCGTCGAACCGACCCCGGACGCCTACTACTGCCCGCTGTGTGGTGTCCCCGCAGGAACGGACCAGTGGTGGACCAAAGAGCAGCTCGAGTACGCCCGGGCACGCGCTGTGCCGGATATCCTCGCCCAGCTGTCGAACGAGACGGGGCTACACATCGATTCGACCTCCGATGTTCCCGAAGCGATGGTCGAGCCCAACGACATGGAGATCGTGCAATCACCATGCCACCCGCACGAACCGATCAAGGTTCCGACAGGTCACGGGCAGCCGATCCATTGCCTGGTGTGCGGGTCTGTGTTCGCAGTCTGAACCGGGTATGCACCGCGCAGTAGGTCCGGGTACGAGACACTCAGCATTAGTGCCTGAAGCCCCAGACAACTACAGCGAAAGGGAACGGGTGTCCGAGTGGGCTGGGACGTCCCGAAGTCGCATCATCGGGTGATGTTGGCATCGGGTTTCAGGCGACAGCCCAGGTCAGCAGGTCGAGCAGACGCACGTCCGTCAGGGTCGCGATCCGGCGGACTTGTTCGCTCTCGGACTGCGTCAGGCGGCGGCGGAACATCATGAGGGCACCGCTGTCGAGGTTGGTGCACACATCGTCGCGGATGGCCGCCCAGAACATCGCTCGCCTGCCGCGGTGCGGGTATCGGGCAGCTGCGGCACGAGCGTGGAGCCGGTAGAACGCCATGACCTTCGAGTCGAGGATGGGGAACAAGCCGGGGCGTTTGAGGTGGAGCACCTTGCTGATCTTGGCCACCCCCACGTGCCGGGGAGCGGCGGTGCAGAAATGGTCGTAGAGAGCTTCGGCACGGTCGTAGAGTCCGCCGCTGATGTTCGGGTCGGCGTCGACCAGCTGTGCCTCGGTCGGCACCGCCGCCCACGGGGCGTCAATGGGGCTCTTCGCAGTTGGTAGGGGCGGGTGTCGATCGACCCCGTTGCC
>NZ_JTIZ01000055.1:0-1905 GCF_000801125.1 Rhodococcus sp. Chr-9 | reverse complement strand
GGGTCGATCGACACCCGCCCCTACCAAGTGCGAAGAGCCGGATTATCGAAACCGACGAGAACGGCGTTGATCTCCGCGATGGCGCAGCAGCTCGAACATTGGCCCTGACGAACGCATACTTCGTCTATCGAGAACAGCGACGTGAGCAGGCAAAACACCTTGGCGGAGCACGAGGCGACGACACTCTTGATCGCGTGCAATCGATTCTGAAACAGCTGTACAAGGACTGCTTTGGCTATCGCTGGCTGGTCGAGTCTAGAAATGCCCTCGTGCACATGGACTTACGAGCCGTGGAGTTGAGCGTCGGAATTCGAAGTGGCGACAGCGACGGAAGCGAAATTGATTTCACCCTCACGATCGCACGCGACGTCGTGCTCCAGACCGCCAACTTGCAGAAGCCTTATATGGCTGACTATCGGACCGAGTTGGAATCGCTGAGTAGCAACCTAGTCGTAATCGACCTGCTCGAACAGGCGCTCCCTGCGGTGATAGGCGCGGACAAGGAGATTCGAGACGCGATGTATCCGCAGTCAATCATCCGAGAGAACGCGAAGATCGTCCGCGAGCTGATTCGCCGGTTCGGCGGCCGCCGCGGCGTCTACTGTATGCAGACGGGACCAGGCTTCACGATGGAAAACAAGATCCCGCCGCACATTCGACTCGATCTAAAGGTGCTGTCGTTCGCCGACTCACTGGCGTAGTTGGACGCGACTTCGCAGCCTCTAGCGAGTCGCGTAAAAGCTGTGGGGTTTGAGTCGAAGTGCAGCGCAGTTCGAGCACTTCGGAAACACTGTGCACGTCTCCCGGTGCTGCCTGCGAAGGGTTTGCCGACTTCGTCGTTGCCACTCAAGCTCCGGTTCATGGGAACATACTTTCGAATCGACACGTTATTGTGGGAGCGCGGCAGGTCGATGGAGGGACGCGACAGCGGACTTCGGGAAGCATCGGCCTGCTGCCTCATGCCAGCGCATAAAGGTCGCCTCCTTTCGACCCGATGGCAAGGCGGCAACGTCGTGGCCAGCCTCGGCTTCGTCTGCCGACACGGGTCCGCGTGCAGGGTGATCGCATCCGTCCAGAGCCGGTGCGTGGTCGAGTCGTCAGGTGGCGTGCATGATGAGAGGCCACCGAAAACGCACCGAGGGGAACGATGTTCACCGCACTACGCGGCCGATTCCGCACACGATCGGCCACAGCTGACGCGCCGACCACCGAATCGAACCGGGCTGGCACACCCGCGCAGACGAAGGCCGATGCGGCAGCGCACACCCACGCCCAAGCTCGGATCGAGACATTGGACAGGTACCTCGGCTCGCTCACCGAACGGGACCGCGCCGAGTACATCGCCGCAGCGCAAGACCTCAACGATGCGATGAACGAGACCGGCACCCAGGATTTCCGCGCTTGCTATCGAGGTGGACGGCCACCCGCCGGCGGCAGCGTTCCGGACGGAATCCGATCGCTTCAGCAGCTGCGGGCACTCGCTCGCACGATCCGCACCTCGAACCGGCCGGACCCGACCGAGTTCTCCACTGCGACGAACGCAGGCACGTGCACTGCGCATCCACACACCGACCCGGGAGACATCGACGACGCCGACCCGGACCCGGCCGGGAAGCAGAAGTTGTGAACCGCGCCGGCGGCGAGGCCGCGGCCACGCTGTTGGTGATCGCCGACCGCAGCATCGACATCGACACTGCGGTCGCGAAAGCCCATGCCTATCCGGCAGTGACCGTGGCCCGCTACGACCTGCCCGGACCCGGACCCGCCACGGAGATCACCGCCGACGAGATCGCCCGCACCCACAAGGTGCGCTCCCGGATCAGCCACGCCCAACGCGACTGGTTCATCCGTACCGCCATTGACGGCTCTTCGCAGTTAGCAGTGGTACTGGTGCCGGCTGGGTGC
>NZ_JTIZ01000008.1:0-95898 GCF_000801125.1 Rhodococcus sp. Chr-9 | reverse complement strand
GCAACGGGGTCGATCGACACCCGCCCCTACCAAGTGCGAAGAGCCTCTAAAGGCAGCCCGTCTTTCGAGTGTACCGGGTGGTGAGATCGGACACTACCGGCGAGTAATATGTGGGAGGGTTCACTCGGACCCGAACCTCCCCCGCGTGCAGCGACGGCCGCACCTCATTCTTCTGCGGGTTCCGGTGCGGCATCGATCTTCTCCGCCGCCCAGTTCGCGATCCACTGCGTCGCGGTCGTGCCGTTCTCGTCCACGACGTAGGTGTTGTACATCGCGTGGATCGGGTTGTTGACGTACTCGAGCAGGCGCGGAGCGGCCGACATCCAGTTGGCGGGATTCAGCGCGTTCGGTGGTGCGTCACAGATACTGTCCGTGGGCGCGCAGATTTGGATCGTGCGGTCGTCGAGCTCCCCGAAGCCACCGGGACGCGCGCCGGTCATCGTGATCCCCGGCAGCCGCAGGCCGTCGAGCGACAGTTCGGCGCCCACTCCGGCGACGGGCGCACCGATGTCGGTGCCCGAGACCCCGTCGCGGCGACCGTCGGCAACGAGTGCGACACCGAGCACCCGGTCGGCGGGGACCGGGCCGTTGCCGGCACCGATCTGCGCGGCGACGTCGCCCACGATCACGGCGCCCTGCGAGAAACCGGTGAGCACGTAGGTGGTCAGCGGGCACTCGGCCGAGCGTCGCGCGAGGATGTCGGTGGTGGCCGCGAATCCCTCACTGCGGCTGTTGTTGTAGGACTGCTGGCCGTCCGGCGGGATCGCGATGGGGTTCGAGAACTGCGCGACGTACGGCACCGTGTAGACATCGGCGCGTTGGGCGTCGAAACGCTCCTGCAGCGGCCTCGTCACGTTGAGCATGAGCGAGTACGGGTTCGCGGCCGGAGCGTACGGATCGTCGCCCACCGCGGACTCCCAGGTGCCCGGCACCGCGACGACCTGCACGTCGGGGCACGAGGCCGGCTGCGACTGCGGCTCCTCCGGCCCGGGCGGGGTAGGAATCGGCGACGGGATGTCCAGCCGCCCCGCGAGCATGTACCAGAGCACCAGCACGATCGCCAGGACGAGCAGCGCCCCCACGACCACGATCCTGCGTCCGCGACGCTGCTTCGTCCTGACCATTCGTGCTGTCCCCGCGTTCCCTAGTTGCAGTACGTCTCGCCGGCGACGGCGATGTACGTGTCGGCCGTCGAGGAGGCCTGATCCTCCGACAACTCGACACCACCGGCTGCAGCATCACTACCCACGAGCGCGGTCACGAACACCTTGATCTCCTCCGGCGACCCGCCCTGCGCCTGGGCGCTGCAGATGTAGTCGGCGATGTTCACCGCGCCGGTCTCGTCGCTGGGCTCGACGCCCTCGGCGCGGAGACCGTCGAGGAAGGCCTGTGCGCCGGGCGTGGGAGCGGGTGCCGCGCCCGTGTCCTCTCCGGCATCGTCGTCTCCGGCAGCGGGCGAGGACGGAGCCGGGGACGCCTCGCTCGTCTCGGTCTCGCCCGTGGTCTCGGCCCCGGCTGCGCCGGGGGATGTCTCGGCCGCGGAGGTCGATGTCGACGCCGAGGTTTCCGTGGCGGCAGACGTCGTCGGCGTGTTCGTCGCGGTGGAGTCGTCGCTTCCGCACGCGGAGAGAACGGCCGTGGCGGTCAGTGCCGCAGCGAGGGCGCCGAGGACTCGGGTCGAGCGTGAGCGGGTCCGTGCAGGCATGTGGTGGGGTCCTCACATCCGGGATGTCGGTCGAACTTGGTCAGATGCGCCCCAGGCTACAGAGCGGCCCGTGCGGCCGGTAGGAGCGTCCCTCCTCCCCCCGGTTACACGGGCCGACCCTGCTGTCGTTCGGTTACGGCTGCAGCTTCACTTCGTCGCCGTCGAGGGTGATGAAGCCGTTCTGAAAGTTCTGCTGGACACCCTTGCCGTCCACGGCCGGGAACTCGTCGCTGATCGGCAGGCCCAGACGTCCTTCGGCACCCTTCTCGGCGAGCCACGCCTCGAGGATCTTGCCGCGGACCGGCCAGGCACCGGTGAGCGGGCTCCAGTAGATGTTGCCGTGCTGAAACTCGTTGAAGCGACCGTCACCCCCTGCGGGCTGCTCGCTGGCCGTCGGGTAGCCCAGGACTCCCGTCTCGTAGCCGAGCTGGGAGTACTTGTCGAGGATCATGCCCTGCACGCCGTGGGCGCCGGTGTCCTCGCTCCAGTACATGGCGCCGATCTCGAAGCCCTGGACCGCGCCGCGGCCGTCGGGGGTCGCCGCCTCGTCGAGGATCGGGTAGCCGAGCGGTCCGCCCTCCCAGCCCTGGTTCTTCCATTCCTCGAAGATCTTTCCGCGGACCGCGTGGGCGCCGTGCTCGGGCGTCCAGTAGATCGCGCCGTTCCGGAAATGGTTGAACCGTCCGCGTCCGTCGGGTGCGACGCGTTCCTCGGTGGTCGGATAGCCGAGCTGCCCGGCCGGACCGCCGACACCCTGGTAGGCGCCGCCGATCGCACCCGCGACCGGCACCGTCGTGCCGTCGGACGAGAAGACGCGGCCGAAGCGGAAGTCCTGCACCTTGCCACCGGCGACGTCGTATTCACCGGTGAGGCAGTCGCCGAGCCAACCGTTCACGTTCGCCACATCGCCGAAGGCGCCGGTGGGGTTGCACTCGGGCTTGTCGACCTCGACCCCGAGGGTGTTGGCGAGCTGCGGCCACAGCTGGTGCAGTTCGAACTCCCAGTACTTCCACGTGTGGGTGCCCGACGGCCGGTACACGATCTGGGCGGGGATGCCCTGCTTCTCGAGCTTCGTCGCGAACGCCTGCGAGGTGAGGCGCGAGAGGATCTCGAGGCCCATGCCGGCGTAGTTGGTGCTGACCCCGGGGATGCCCGACGGATCGTCGTGGGGGCCGGTGGTGCCGCTGCCGCTCGAGACGTACAGGCTCACGCCCTCGAGCTTGTCGGCGAGCAGGTAGGGATCGTGCGACTCCCAGCCCTCGGAGCCGGGCGCACCCCACATCGCCTCGGAGTCGAAACCACCGGCGTCCTGCATCGCGTAGTGGATGGCCTCGGGCATGCCGAGGGTGGTCGTGGTGAGGATGCCGGACAACGACGCCGCGAACTGCGCGAAGCCCGGGTTGCGGGCGGGTAGGAACATCGCGGCGGTACCGCCCATCGACAGGCCGACGACGCCACGCTTGTCGGTGGTACGCCAGTCGCGTTCGAGCAGCGGAGGGAGCTCCTTCGTCAGGAAGGTCTCCCACTTGTAGTTCTGTCCGTTGTTCTGATCGATCCAGTCGGAGTAGAAGCTCGACTGGCCGCCCACCGGCAGCACGACGTTGACGTTCTTGTCGGCGAAGAATGCCTCCGCATCGGTCTCGAGCGTCCACCCGTTCTCGTCGTCGCGCGCGCGCATGCCGTCGAGCATGAACACCGACGGGAACTTCGCGTCGGGCTTGCTGTTCCAGTCGCGCGCGAGCAGCAGCTGCACCTGGATCGGCGTCCCCATCGACGGCGAGTCGATCCACAGGGCGACGCGGCGATCGGTGAGCCAGTCGACAGAGCGGACGGTCGCACCGGAAGTGCTCGTCGGGCCGGACTGGGCGATGAGCGGATCGGCGGTAGCCACCGAGACGGTGGTCAGACCTGCGGCGACGGGCGCGACGAGAGCTGCGGCGATCAGTGCGAGCGCACGGGATCTTCTGCGCCGCGCACCCGCGACGCGAGCCACTCTCCTGCTCGGCCCCGTCCGTCGCTCACCGTGCTCGAGCTCAGTTCGCATCTGCATCGCTCACTTTCTGCGTTGCCGGATTTCCTGCCGAAGTGCGGCTTCGGGTGGACCGCGACGGCGGCAGTGGCAGGGCGCCCGGCTGGGTATGCCGACTCGGGATACCGGAGTCCCGGATGTTGTTTCTACACCGGCGGCGCCCGGAATCGCGGGTGCCGCGCTGTGACAGGTGAGAAAATTGTTGCAGAAAGTTACGACGCCGCCCACTCACCGGATCGGTGAGCGGGCGGCGTCGTTGCTAGCAGTGCGTACCGGAGATCAGAACGCGTTCAGCGCCTCGAGGATCTGCGGGCGTGCCTTCCACAGCTGATCCTCCCAGTACTTCCATGCGTGCGTGCCGCGCGCCGGGAAGTCGAAGGTAGCCGGGATGCCGAGCGTCGCCAGCTTGAGCTGGAACGCGCGGGTCTGGGCGAGGGACAGCGCCTCGAGCGCCATGCCGTTGGCGGTGTTGTAGTAGCCGACGAAGCCCTGCGGGTTGTCGTGCTCACCGGGCAGACCGCTGGCGGCCGAGATGTACAGCGACAGACCCTCGAGCTTCGGAGCGAAGACGAACGGGTCGTTGCGCAGCCACGCCGGGCTCCACGGCGGGCCCCACATCGAGTCGACGTTGAAGCGGCCGGCGTCGAGCATCGCCACGCGGATGGCCTCACGCATGCCGGGAGCCGACAGGTTCAGGTAGCCGGACAACGACGACGCGAACTTGAACTGGTCGCGGTGGTAGGCGGCCAGGGTCAGGGCGGCGGAACCGCCCATCGACAGGCCGAGAATGCCGTTGTTGTTGCGCGACACGCCACGGGTGGCGAGATAGTCGGGCAGCTGCTCCGTCAGGAACGTCTCCCACTTGTAGGTGATGTCCTGGCCGTTCAGGTTGGACGGCGCGTACCAGTCGGTGTAGAAGCTCGACTGTCCGCCGACCGGCATGATCAGGCTGACGTTGTCGTTCGCGAACTGCTGCAGGGCGTTCGTCTCGAACGTCCAGGCGTTCACGTCGTCCCGAGCGCGCAGGCCGTCGAGCATGTAGAGCGCCGCGTCGCCACCGCGCGCAGCCCACTGGATCTGAACCTTGATCGGGCCCATGTCGGACTCGACGAAGACCTCTTCGAAGCCCCCTGCAGGCGCGCGGTGCGAGACCGGCGCTCCCTGCGCCGGCGCGGCGACGGCGGCGGTGGTTCCGACGAGGCCGGCAGCCACGGGGAGGACCAGAGCTGCGGCGGCGGTGCCGAGCAGTCGCCGTCGAAGGCCCTGCCTCAACCTCGGGACAAAACGCATGAACAATGCTCTCTTTCTCGTCTGCGGCGTCCGCGTTCGCGTCCCCCGGATTCCGGCGATGACGACCGCGGAAGGCCGCCCCAAGTCACACTGCGGTCAAAACTGTAAAGGACCGCGTGATCTCTGACAAACCCTGGTTTCAACAGCTCTTGGGCACCTCTTGACCTATAGGTCAAGCACGCGCTGCCGGAATGTTACCTATCCGTGATGCGTCGTGATCCTATCGAGACAGTCGAAGGGGGCCAAGTTGATCTCGGTGTCCGGCCGTCACCCCCGCGGCGGTGGCATCGGCAGGTCACAGCGCTGGATCTCGTACTTCGGCACCCGTTCGATCCGGTACGAGGCGTAGTCGAACGCGTTGCGCAGGTTCCTCTTGAACAGTGCCCACGTGAGTTCGGCGCTCGAGGAATCGATCATCTCCCGGGTCTCGGGACAGGTCAGCGCGGTCTTCGCCATCGCGACCCAGTCCTCGTCGAGATAGCCCGGCATCCACGGATGGACGTCGACCATGCCCGAATCGGCGACCACCCAGTCGGGGAACAGGATCTTGTCATGGCCGATCCGGCCGTCCTCGAGACGCTCGGTGTGCGCGGCGAGCGGGTAGGCCAGGCCCATCTGGTCGACGACCCGCACGTCCAGACCGGTGTTCATGCTGGTCATGCCCAGGTTCAGGAAGAACACCGTGTGCCCGGCACCGCCCGGTGGGATGGGCTCGGGTGGCGGCACGACGTCCCACGCGTCGAAGGAGGGGGTCGGCAGCAGCAGCCCGCCGTTCGGGGTGTTCGCGATGGCCTCGACCATGGCCCGCATACGTGGGTAGTCGAGATAGTCCTCGGCCAGGATGGGATGCAGATGCCCGGTGTTGAGGGCGTAGAAGGCGCGCTCGTCGACGATGCCGGATCGGCCCACCACGGCGCCCTCGGTCATGCCGGTCGTGTTGGCCGCGGCGGCCGTCCACACGACGGTGCCCAGCCACAGCACGGCCAACGCACCCGCGACCTGCGTCGGCCGGTTGTTGCCGAGCTCCGCCCGGTCCGGGATCCGCAGCGGGACGACGGCGACGGGCAGGAGCAGGCAGAACAGCGGCGGCAGGAGGACGCGGCCGTGCATGAAGTCGCCGCCCACACGCAGCGAGTACAGCGCGAGCAGCACACCGGAGCCGAGGAACAGCACGACGACGGCGGTCGGTGTGCGCAACAGCTTCTGCGCCCAGGTCAGCGTGGCCCGCACGTCGCGCGGATCGGGACGCGCCGCCGCTGCGGTGAGGCCCACCACCTCACGGCTGGTCGCGAGGACGAGCGCGGCGAGGACCGCGAGGACCAGCAGCGGCAGCCACAGCAGGTACGGCGAGACGAGGTTGCCGAGATATTCGAGGCCCTGCGACCACTTGGCACCACCGGCGTCCTTGGCGACCGCGGTGTTGGGATAGGGCAGTCCGTAATAGCCCATGCGCCAGATCTGGTAACCGATCGGGATCATCCCGGCGACCGCGACCATCGCGACCCGGATGCGCAGGTCGAGGCCGGGCGCGAGGAACAGCATCGCGAGTGCGAGCACCGCGACCAGCGCGAGTTCGGGTCGCACGAGCGGGCCGAGTCCGGCGACGAACGCCGTGGCGAGGATCTGCCCGGTACCCGGGAGCGATCCGTCCCCTCCCGGCGTGGCGGTCGCCCACCGGGCCATGAGCAGCCACAGCAGGCCGAGCCAGCAGATCACCAGGCAGGACTCGAGGCCCGAGGTGGCGAAGTCGCGGGCCGGGGGCACCGCGATGTAGACGAGGACACCGGCGGGCAGGAGCAGCACGGTGCCCGTGGTGGCGCGCAGTCGCCACCGGTACAGGCGTGCGGCGCCGAGCATGGCGAGGACGATCGCGCCCGTCGACAACACGAGCGCGATCGTGAGCACCACGTATTCGAGGCGGAGGCCGGTGAGCCATCCGCCCGCGTAGACGATGTACGTCCACGCGGTGGAGGTGTTGGCCTCCACACGCTCCCCCGCGTTGAACACCGGCCCGTTGCCGGCGAGGAGGTTGCGCACGGTTCGCAGGACGATGAGACCGTCGTCGGCGATCCAGCGCCGCTCCCACGCTCCCCAGAACATCAGGAACGCGGAGACGACCACACCCGCGGCGAACACACCGCCGGTGAGGCGGTCACGCCGAACGGGCCCGACCGTACTGGACGGTCCGGCCTCGGTGTCGTGGACGCCGTGCACGACGTCAGAAGAGGTAGACAGCACCGCCGACCACCAGGATCCACACCACTGCGAGCAACTGCAGCACCCGGTCCTTCAGGGCGATCTCCTCGGGTTCGCCGGCTTCTCCGCCGTCGACGTCGACCGCGTAGCGCAGGATGGCGACGACGAACGGGACCATCGAGATGGCGTACCAGTTGGAACCGGCCACGTTGTCCTGTTCGAACGCCCACAGGCCGTAGCAGAGCACGACCGCCGTCGCCGCGACGGTCCACACGAACCGCAGGTAGGTCTCGGTGTAGTACTCGAGCGACTTGCGGATCTTCGCGCCGGTGCGGGTCGCGAGGCGCAACTCGGCGTACCGTTTGCCGGCCGCCATGAACAGCGACCCGAACGCCATGATCAGCAGGAACCACTGCGACAGCGGGATCTCGGCGGCCACGCCACCGGCGATGGCACGGATCAAGAAGCCCGACGAGACGATGCAGATGTCGAGCACGGCCTGGTGCTTGAGCCCGAAGCAGTACGCGAGCTGGATGCCGATGTACACCGCCATGACGACGGCGAGCTGCCAGTTCGCGATGAACGACAGCACGATCGAGCCGACGAGCAGCACCGTCGCGAGGATGTACGCGAGTCGCACCGGGAGCACGCCGGCCGCGATGGGCCGGAACCGCTTGGTGGGGTGTGCACGGTCGGCTTCGACGTCCATCGCGTCGTTGACGAGGTAGATGCCCGAGGCGGCCATACAGAAGACGACGAAGGCGAGCGCGACGGGCAGCAGCACGTCGACCTGGGTGACCGAGCCGGCCGCCATCGGGGCCGCGAGCACCAGGACGTTCTTCACCCACTGTCGGGGACGGACCGCCTTGACGATCCCGGCGCCCAGGCTCTTGGGCGCCTCCTTGACGGGCGCCGGTTCCTCGCTCATCGATCTCCCCACTTCGTCTCTGCCCGCGCCACGACGGCCGCGGACGCCGCACCGAGTGCCGCACCCGCCAGTACATCCGTCGGATAGTGCACGCCCAGCACCAGGCGGGACAGCATCATGGGCGGCACGAGCACCGCGGGAAAGGGTAGCCCGGTGGTGCGGGCGAGTAGCACGGCCGCCGCAGTCGTGGACGTCACATGCGACGACGGGAAGCTCAGCCGGCTCGGCGTGGACACGTTGACCTGCACCGTCGGGTCCACCGGCCGCGGACGGCGCACGACCCGCTTGATGACGACGGACGCCGCGTGGGCACCGAACGCGCCGACCGCCACGCTCGCCCACTTGCGGCGACGGGGACGGTCGACGAGGGCGCCGGCGGCGCCGATCGCGATCCAGCCGAGAGCGTGCTCACCGAAGTGCGACATGCCGCGGGCGATCGTCGTCGCTGCGGGTACGGCACCGGCGGTGGCCTGGACGGTCTGCAGCACCCGCACCTCGGTGTCGGTGCTCTTCCAGTGACGTGCAGCCGCAGTGCCGGGGTCAGTTGCCGATTCCGAAGACACGCTCCCACTCCTCCTTGCTGGTCAGGGCGGGAACCGCGTCCCGGTACCGCTTCTTCATCTCGGGGAACCGGCGCGCGAGTTCGCGTCGCAGCCTGAGCGCCTCGGTGAGCAGGGCCTGGGCCTGAGCACGGTCGCGCTTACGGTAGACGACACCCCGACCGTCCGCCGTGGTGACCGTCACGCCGTCGACCTGCGAGAGCAGGAACCACCGCGCGTCGATGGTGGGCACGTTCAGCTGCGGCCGCTCGTGGTGCTCGCGGTTCTCGGGGCGCACGTTGTGCAGCACACCCTTCGCGAGACGCCTGACCTTCGCGACCGCACCCTCGGGCAGTCCGACGGCCCCGACCTCGGCGCCGGATGCCATCGGCAGTTCGGTCGACGACGGCAGCACCACGGCGTCGGGGAAGTTCTTCCGGAGCGCGTGCACCTCGCCGAGGGCACGCGGCAGCAGCTCGAACAGGTTCTCCGGACCGGCGAGGAAGTCCTCGATGGCCTTGTTCTGGATCGCGACCGTCGAGTACTCGAGACACACGAGGTGCTTGATCGTGGCCTTGATCGTGTCGAGCACCATCGGCTTGGCGTCGCCGTGCTGGTGCAGCGCGGCCACGACGAGCCGGTTGCGCAGATGGAAGTACGCCTGCCAGTCGATGGCGTCGTCCTTGTCGCTCCACGCCATGTGCCAGATCGCGGCGCCGGGCATCGTCACCGTGGGGTAGCCGGCGTCCCGTGCCCGCAGGCCGTACTCGGCGTCGTCCCATTTGATGAACAGCGGCAGGGGCTGGCCGATCTCCTCCGCGACGACACGCGGGATCATGCACATCCACCAGCCGTTGAAGTCGACGTCGATGCGTCGGTGCAGGAGCTTCGAGTTCTCCCGGTCGCGCAGCGGCTTGGTGGAGAAGTCGTGGTCGTACTCGACGTTCGGCGCGGCACCCCACATGAAGTTCGAGCGGTGGATGACCTCGCCCATGGTGTGCAGGTGGCTGCGTTCCTGCAGGTTGAGCATCTGCCCGCCGACGAGCATGGGCTTCTTCGCGAATCGCGACAGGGCGAGCGCGCGCAGGATCGAGTCGGGTTCGATCTCGATGTCGTCGTCCATGAACAGGATGTACGGGCTGGAAGTGGTCTTCAGCGCCTCGTACATGATGCGGCTGTAGCCGCCGGAGCCACCGAGGTTGCCCTGGTCGTGGATGACGAGACGGTCGCCGAAGGGTTCGGCGGCCTCCGCGAAGTCGGCCTCGTCGCGAACCTTGCGGGTGCCCTGGTCGGGGATGATGACGGCGTCGACGACGTCCATCACCAGCGGGTCGGACGCGAGCGCACGCAGCGCCTTCACGCAGTCGGCAGGGCGGTTGAAGGTCGGGATGCCCACTGCGACCGAGGCGTGTCCGGGCGCCTCGACAGGTGCGTACCAGCCGGCGGCGTGCAGCGTGACCTCGCTGTCGGTGGTCACGTCGAACCACAGCCAGCCGCCGTCCTCGAACGGCCCCAGGTCGGCTTCGATCTCGACGACCGTGTCGGACCCGCGGAACTCGCGGCCGGTGACGTGGATGCGGCTCGAGTCGGCCTTGCTGCGGTACAGGTCGACGCGGCCGTGGCCGGTGAGTTCGAGTCGCAGCACCACCGAGCCGAGCGTGCTCCAGCGACGCCAGTAGCTCGCCGGGAAGGCGTTGAAGTAGGTGCACAGCGACACCTCGGACTCGGCGCCGATCGCCAGCGTCGTCCGGCTCGTCGCGTGGGCGCGACGCGCGTTGGTGGGCGACTCCTCGAGGTAGAGCGTGCGCACGTCGAGGGGCTCGCCCGGGCGCGGCAGGATGATGCGCTGCAGCAGCGACCGGCCGAGCAGTTCGTCCTCCGTGGCGGGGGTACTCGCCGCCTCGTGCTTCGCGACGGCCGCGTGCTTCGCGGCACTCACGAGGCGTCCCCGGCGATGGGCGCTCCCGAGTCGAAATGCGGGGCGAGGACGTTGTCGAACATCGACAGCGCGCTCGCGATCGCCATGTGCATGTCGAGGTACTGGTAGGTGCCGAGCCGGCCACCGAAGAGCACCTTGTTGTCCGCGGCTTCCTTCTTCGCGAGGGAGCGATAGGCGTTGAGTTTCTCGCGGTCCTCGGGGGTGTTGATCGGGTAGTACGGCTCGTCGTCGTTCTCGGCGAAACGCGAGTACTCACGCATGATGACCGTCTTGTCGGTCGGGTAGGTGTCGCGCTCGGGGTGGAAGTGCCGGAACTCGTGGATGCGGGTGTAGGGCACGTCGGCGTCGTTGTAGTTCATGACCGGGGTGCCCTGGAAGTCGCCGGTGGGCAGCACCTCGGTCTCGAAGTCGAGGGTGCGCCATCCGAGCCGGCCCTCGGAGTAGTCGAAGTAGCGGTCGAGCGGGCCGGTGTAGACGACGGGGGCTTCCGGGCTCGCGGCACGGACCTCATCGCGCACCTCGAACCAGTCGGTGTCGAGCCGGACCTCGATCCGCTCGTTCTCCGCCATGTTCTCCAGCCACGCCGTGTACCCGTCGACCGGCAGGCCCTCGTAGGTGTCGTTGAAGTAGCGGTTGTCGAAGGTGTAGCGGACGGGCAGCCGGGCGATGTTGCCGGCGGGCAGTTCCTTCGGGTCGGTCTGCCACTGCTTGGCCGTGTAGTCGCGGACGAACGCCTCGTACAGGGGGCGGCCGATCAGGGAGATCGCCTTCTCCTCGAGGTTCTTCGCCTCGGCGGTGTCGATCTCGGCGGCCTGCTCCTTGATGAGGGCGCGTGCCTCGTCGGGGCTGAAGTACCGGCCGAAGAACTGCGACACCAGTCCGAGACCCATCGGGAACTGGTAGGCCTGGCCCTTGTGCATCGCGAACACGCGATGCTGGTAGCCGGTGAAATCGGTGAACTGGTTCACGTAGTCCCACACCCTCTTGTTGGAGGTGTGGAACAGGTGGGCACCGTACTTGTGGATCTCGATTCCGGTTTCCGGTTCGGGCTCGGAGTATGCGTTGCCACCGAGGTGGTGGCGACGCTCGATCACGAGCACTCGCTTGCCGAGCTGCGTGGCCGCGCGCTCGGCGATCGTCAGTCCGAAGAATCCGGAGCCGACGACGATCAGGTCGTACTCACCGGTGGAGGGCTGGGGCGCTGATGCAGCAGTCACGGGAGACCAGGGTATGCGACTCCGTCGCGGAGGTGCCCTCTCGGTCCGGGCGGACCGAGAGGGCCGTCACACTCACACGTAGTAGGTGAGCGCGTCACGGACGAATTCGGCGCCCTCCCGTCCTCCGTAGTTCGCCGCGAAACGCTCGTCCTCGACGTACATGTCGGCGAGACCGAGCACGTACTCCCGCGGACTGCCCGCCGCAGTGCCGCCTCCCGGGGTGCCCGGAATCGACGACAGCCAGGCGACGTGCCGCCGCGCGAGGTCCTGCGCTTCGGGGCCCGCCGGGTCGAGACCGGCCCGGGCCGCCGCGATCCAGTCATGGTTCAGCTGCTCGACCTGCTTCATCCAGTCGTGCCTGGCGGCGTCGTCCATGCCCCGCCACCAACGATCGCCCGAGTCGTAGGCGTCCTTGCCCCACCGTTCGATGACCTCGTCCCGGTACTGCGTGTGGTCGAACCCGTCGAACACTTCGTCTGCCACGAGTTCCTCCCCTCTCTCCGTCTTCGCCAAGGTGGTGCGCACCGCCGCGATACGGCGGTCCAACTGCCGGCGCTCGTGTTCGAGCAGGTCGAGGTGGGTGCGCAGTGCGCTCGCGGTGTCGTCGTGACCGGCGAGCACGTCGCGGATGGCGGGCAGGGCCAGTCCCAGATCGCGGAGCAGCAGGATGCGCTGGAGACGCACGAGTGCGTCCTCGTCGTAGAACCGCATGCCGTTGCTGCCGGTGCGGCTCGGATGCAGCACCCCCACGTCGCCGTAGTGCCGCAGTGTGCGGCTGGTGACACCGGCGGCGCGTGCCAGTTGCTGGATCGACCATTCCCGCACGTGCCCACCTTCTTCTTTCCGGCTACGCCCAGCGTGCATCTTGACGTTGCGTCAATGTCAACCATCGTCGTCGCGGTGCCGGAACGCCACCGGCCGCCCGCCCTGTTCGGGGCGACCGGCCGGTCGAGATGTGCCGTCGGGTTACTCGGCGCTACCCGTGCTCGGGAACCAGTCCTTCAGGAAGCTCGCGTCGATGACCTGAGCACCGAGGTCCGGTGTCCACACGATCGCGCCGCCGGTGAAGATCCGGAACTTGCCGATCTCGTCGGGCAGCATCAGCTCGGGGCCGATGGGCGAGCCGAGCACGCTGTCGACGCCGCCGAGGTCCAGATAGGCCTGCTCGATGGGCGAGGTGCCGGTGCCGCTGCCGAAGGGATCGGTGCCGGTTTCGGGGCCGGGTTCGGGTGCCGGAGTGATCTCCGGGGCGTCCTCGTCGATGCCTTCCTTGACGGTGAACCAGTCGGAACGCAGTCCCAGCTTGGTCCGTGCCTCGGCGCCCGTCGTTTCGATGGTGCGGTCGGAGCCGACCACGCGGACCCGGGTCACGCGACCGCCTTCGGGTCCGAGATTGTTGCGGGAGAGCACCTCGAATGCCTGGAGGTCGCCGACGCCGAACTTGCTGCCGATCTCGGCCGCGGTGAAGGTCTTGGCCCATTCGCGGTTCGGGGCGACCTTGTCACCCTCGTCCTCGACGGGCGGGAAGGTGCCGCCGGCCGAGTAGCCGCCGGTGGAGGCGGAGAACTCGCTGCGCACGACCTCGCCGTCCTTCATCAGGACGGTTCCGCGGGTGGTGCGCACACCGTCGTCCGTGCGCGGATCCTCGACGCCCGACCCGCCGTAGACCTGACAGTCCGTGGTGTCGCAGGTCTGCCACTTCTCGTGGCGCTTCTCGGCGAGGGCGTAGGACCGCGCGGCGATGGCCTGCGCCCGCAGCGCCTCGGCACCACCGGTGTCGGCCCAGGCGGGCAGCGCCTCGGCGGGGACCACGCTGCGCAGGTAGTCCTCGACGTGGAGGCGGTTGACGGTGCGCGGGGCGGTGCCGTCGAGCACCACACCGAGGGCACCGCGGTAGGTCTTGTCGTCCGAGCACATCGTGAGGTGCTCGTTCGCGGGACGGTCCTCGGCGAGGTCGATCGGGTCCACCCACGGCAGGTCGGTGGCTGCCTGCCACAGCACGTCGCCGCTGCAGCCCTCGGTGACGACGACGTTCGCGCCGCCGTCCGGGGTGGGTGTCAGGTGCGCGGCCTCGCCGGGCGCGAGTTGCTTACCGGCGACGATCATGCCGGTGTCGGAGTAGACGTCGAGGGTGTGGTCGTCGCGCGCCATGAGACGGACCGCGATCATCGCGTCGTCGACCGTGCCGAGTTCGGTGCCGCCGTAGTAGTGGCCGATGATCCGCTCGGCGGTCCACCCGTCCTGGGCGTAGCCGTAGGCACCCCACTGCCCCATGCCACGACCGTGGCCGTGACCGAAGCCACTGAACGTGAAGGGCGTGTCGGCCGAAACCGCTTGCACGACACCTGGTGCCGCCTGGTTGCTCTGGACGAGCGCGCCCACGCCGGCTCCGACGAGCAGCGCGGGAGCGACCCCGATCGCGGCGGCACGGGCGACGGAGGGACGCCATCCGTTGCGCAGCGGCCTGCCGAGGATGATGCGCCGCCTCCGGATCTTGCCTCTGCGCCCGATGGACTGTCGTGACATGACGTTGCTCCCTCGTTGTCGCTGTAGGCGCGAACTCGTGATCCGCGATATCGGACAATTTCGACCGATCCTCAAGCTCAGGTTGAGGCTTAAGGTTTGCTGCGTCTAGTGTGACAAGAGTGACGGAGCTAGGCAACAAATGTCACAGAAGCAACACAAGAATCACGAGTTACAGAACTTTCGTGTCCGAACCGGGCCACGGAAGCGACACGTAAGGGACGATCCGAAGTCGGAACCGTCCGCTGGAGCACCAACGACAGGGAGTAGCAAACAGTGCCGCATCGCCGCCCCAAGCCGTCGATCGTCCTGGGTGCCGTCGCCGCCCTGGCCGTCGCGACGCCCTTCGCCGTCACCGGGCTGACCAGCACCGCTCCCGAGATCCGGAATGCCAACGACACCGTCGAGGCAGTGGCACCCGATATCGCGGAAGTCGTGCTCGCCTCGGTGCCCGACCTGATCATCCCGCTCGAGGAGCTCACCGGTCTCAACCTGCCGGACCTCAGCCTGAAGGAGATCGTCGACGGGCTCCCGCAGATCACGACTGCTCCCGACCCGAACGGCGGACTCGTCCAGCGCGTCGGTGCGACCGTCAAGGAACTCACCCGCGACACCCCGTTCAGCCTCGTCGCGCTCGCCGCCGAGGACGTCGCCGCCACCGACGCGCTCATCCGCGCGCAGCAGGACGACGGCAGCTGGGGTCCCTGGACCGCGACCGAGCCGATCGAGACGCGCGCCGACGACGCCACCAGCGAGGGACGCACAGGCACGGAGCCGATCTACGTCGGTGCCACCCGTGCGGTGCAGGTGCTGCTGACGCCGCGTCCCGGCCCCGAACCGAATCTCGCCGGCGCGGAGGCCCCGCCGGCACCCGAAGCTCCCGCTCCCGCTCCCGAGGCACCCGCCCCGGAGGCACCGGCGCCCGAAGCTCCTGCTCCTGCAGCCCCGGCGGAGGCCCCGGTCCCCGCCGACGAGGCACCCGCGCCGGTCGCTGCACCCGCAGCCGATGCACCCGACCTCGGATACGTGCCCGCGTCCTCGTCCAAGCCGCTGCGCGAGAACCCGCTGCAGGCGGCCGCCGAAGCGGTCAGTGCCGTGCTCATCTCGCCCGGCAGCAGCGAAGCGGACGCGCGACTCGAGGACATCGCGAGCCCGCTCGGTAACTCCGGCCTGAAGGTGATCACCCGCCAGCAGTGGGGCGCCGACGAGTCGATGCGCTGCCAGACCCCGATCTACGACGACTCCCTCGGTGGCGCGACCGTGCACCACACCGCGGGCAGCAACAACTACTCGAAGGCCGAATCGGCCGAGATCGTGCGCGCGATCTACGCGTACCACGCACGCACGCTCGGCTGGTGCGACATCGGATACAACACCCTCGTCGACAAGTACGGCCAGATCTTCGAGGGTCGCGCCGGTGGTCTCGACCGCAACGTCCAGGGCGCACACGCGGGTGGATTCAACGAGAACACCCACGGCATCGCGATGATGGGCGACTTCTCGACCCAGGCCCCGCCGCAGGCCGCGGTGGAGTCGGTCGGCAAGTTCCTCGGCTGGCGTCTGGCCCGCGCGGGACTGAACCCCAAGGGCCGCACCACGATGTACTCCGAGGGCACATCGTTCACCCCCTACCCGCAGGGTGCGGCGGTGGATCTGCCGATCATCTTCGCGCACCGCGACGTGGGCAACACCAGCTGCCCGGGTGATGCCGGCTACTCGCAGATGGGCAAGATCCGCGATATCGCCGTCGCTGCGGCAAAGGGCGGTGGCGGTGGCACTGCCCCGCAGCCCTCGAACCCGTCGCCGTCGAACCCGCAACCCTCGAACCCGCAACCCTCGAACCCGTCGCCGTCCAATCCGTCGCCGTCCAATCCGTCGCCGAACGTGCCGGACATCAACGTCGGAGCGCTCGCCTCGGGCTCGGCCGGCACCGCCGAAGGTGTCGTCGACGAGCTGATCCGCCTCAGCGGTCACCCGCTGGTCCAGAAGTGGCTCGCCGAGGGCGGCGAACTCGGACGGCTCGGACAGGCGGTGACCTCGATCCTTCCCGCGGTCAAGAGCGGTTTCGAACGAGTGAATTTCGTCAACGGGGCCATCTACACGTCACCGAACGGCGGCACGTGGACGGTACTCGGCGAGATCTACAAGGCGTGGGAGAAGAACGGACTCGACGCTGGTGAGCTGGGGTTGCCCACCAGCGACGAGTACCGGGTGCCGGACGGTTGGCGTTCGGACTTCGAGTTCGGCTCGCTGATCTTCAACGAGGTCACGGGTGTCGTCACCAAGGTGCTGCGCGCCTACGACGACGCCTACGACCAGGCGATGCAGGATCAGCCGGCCGACGTCGCAGGACCCGCACCCGAGGGTGCTCCTGCGCCCGGACCCGAACCGGCACCTGCGCCGGAACCGGCACCCGAACCGGCGCCCGCGGGCTGACCCGCAGCGCACCGGTAGGAACGAGTCACCGCCACCACCGTTCGAGAACGCGGGCCACCCCGTCCTCGACGTTGGTGGCGGTGACTTCGTCTGCGACCGACTTCGCGTCCGGATGCGCGTTCTCCATCGCCACACCGTGACGCGCTACCGACAGCATCGGGATGTCGTTGGGCATGTCGCCGAAGGCCACGAGATTCTCGTGGGAGACACCCAGTAGCCGGGCCATCTCCTGGAGACCGGAAGCCTTCGTGACCCCCGCCGCGGAGATCTCGATGAGCCCGTGGGTCGTCGAATAGGTCACGTCGACCAGCCCGTGCAGTTTCGGCACGAGAGCCTCCGCCATCTCCCGGCTGGTCGCGCCGGGGAGCCGGACGAGCAACTTGATGGCGGGCTCACTGATCACCTCGTGCTCGGCGAGTTCGGTGTTGTCCGGATTCAGCCAGGCATGTTCGTAACCGGGAGCGCTGACGAACTGCGGCGTCGCCGCGTCGTGGGCCCGATCCCCCACCCGCTCCGCGGCCAGACCGCAGCCGGGAAGCACCGACGAGGCCACCTCGGCGAGCCACGCCAGTTCGTCGACCTCGAGCACCGCGGCGCTGAGCACACGGTCGGTGGAACTGTCGTAGAGCACGGCACCGTTCGCGCACACCGCCATGGGCGCGTAGCCCAGCTCTTCGACGACCGGCGCGATCCAGCGCGGCGGGCGGCCGGTGGCCAGGACGAACGGAACACCGGAGTCGACCACCGCATGTACCGCGGCGCGGGTCCGATCGGACACCTTCTCGGTGTCGTCGATCAGGGTGCCGTCCACGTCCGTAGCCACCAATCCGGGACGCACCGCGTCCGTGGAAGCAGGACGCACCGCGTCCGTGGAAGCAGGACGCACCACGTCCGTGATGTGGTCCCGATACGGCTCTCGACTCGACTGTGCGTTCACTCCGTCATTGTGCCGAAGTACCGCGGTCGCCGCCTGCGTCATCGTTGCCGCTACCGGCAGCACCTTCACGGGCGGCACGTTCGCGGGCCTTCCGGGCGCGACGCTCGGCGGCCGCGGCCTCGTCCAGGGCGGTCGCCTCCTCGAGGGTCGGCGCGGATCCGCCCAGGCGGCGGGGCACCCAGTAGGCACCGTCCTCGTGGATGTAACCGTCCTGGACCCGGTGAAGCATCTTCTCCATGGTCGCGTGGAGCTGCGCGGTCATCTCCGCTGCCGGCTCGAACGGATGGATGGGGGCGCCCACCTCGATGGTGATCGGGGTGTTCGTACGTCCGAGCCGCTTCGGGTGGCCCTTCGTCCACACCCGCTGCGACCCCCAGATGACCATGGGGACCACCGGGACACCGGCTTCGTTCGCCATCCGTGCCGCGCCGGACCGGAACGCCTTGAGTTCGAAGCTGCGGCTGATCGTCTCCTCCGGGAAGACACCCACGAGCTGACCGGCACGCAGCGCCTCCACGGCGAGTCGGTAGGACTCGCCGGCGTCGCCGCGGTCGACGGGGATGTGCTTCATCGCGCGCATCATGGGGCCGGAGATCTTGTGGTCGAAGACTTCCTTCTTCGCCATGAAGCGGATGTACCGCTTGGTGACCCGGGCGGGGATCCCGGCGTAGGTGAAGTCCATGTAGCCGGTGTGGTTGATCGCGATGACCGCACCACCCGTCGCCGGGATGTTCTCCGCCCCGGTGATCGCGAACTTCAGCCCTTGCGCTGCGAAGAGCGTGCGGGCGACACCGATGATGGTCCGATAGAAGGGTTCCACGCCGGTCAGCCTAGCGGGGGCCGGTGGAGGAACGACCGTGATCATCGTCGAAAGGCCACTACTGTGCGCACCCTCGCCCGAAAGCCCGACGTACTCGCATTCGCCGTCCTCGCCGTCGCCGTGGTCCTCACCGTCGCCGGTTGCGAGGGCGACGGGCAGTCCGGCATCCCGACCGAGAGCCCGGAACCGACCGCGGCGGAAACCGTCGAGGAGACCACCCCCGCCGCGACGCCCGCGGTGGTCGTCGGGGACGTCCCCGGTAATCCCGCCGCCACCGCGGCGCTGCAGGCATGGACGAACGACCTCGTCGGCGGCATCGATGTGGTGGACAAGTGCTGGACGATCGCCCCGGAACGGGCCCGGCAGATGTACGCCGACGTCGACGCGATCACCGCCGCGGTGCAGCAGCCGGGCAGGGACGGCCAGTACGCGGTGACGTGGTCGGCCGGTGGCATCGACCTGTCCGTCCTGCGCAGCGAGATCGCGTCCGGCTACGCGTGCCCGTATGTGAACCCGACCGGCGCGCCGGGCTACACCGACGAGGACGCCCGCTATGCCGTCGAACGATTCCTCGGACGGGCGATCGGCGCGCCGGTGGATCCGGACGACACCGAGGAGCGGTACCCACTGGTGTGCGAGGCGCGGGGCACGTGGGATCCCTGGGGCACCGGGAACCCCGGAGTGCCGCCGCTGGCCACCGATCCCGACGTCGTCGGTGACCTCGAATCCTTCGACGCCGCGGCCGCTTCCGTCACCCCGGTCTCGGAGGTGTACACGAATGTGACGATTCCGATCGTCGAGGCCGGTACACCCCGTGACCTGGTGGTCCTGCTCACCACGGGCAGCAACGGGTACTGCCTGGGCGCAGTGGACTGACGGGCGGCGCCTACTCTGGTAGGCGTCGGTCAGCACGTCAGGAGGGTACGAAGTGCAGATCACCAGCGTCGGACACGCCGGTTTCCACATCCAGACCGAAGCGGGGTCCATCCTGTGCGATCCGTGGGTCACGCCCGCGTACTTCGCCTCGTGGGTGCCCTTCCCGGACAACACCGGTCTCGACTGGGACGCTCTCGGCAACGTCGACTACCTGTACGTCTCGCATCTGCACAAGGATCACTTCGATCCCGACACGCTGAGCAAGCACGTCAACAAGGACGCGACCGTCCTGCTGCCCGACTATCCGGTACCGGACCTGCGTCGCGAGCTCGAGAAGCTCGGTTTCTCGAAATTCTTCGAGACCACCGACTCCGTCAAGCACCGGCTGCGGCACGGCACTATCGAGGTCGCTCCGCAGGCTCCGCTCTCGCCGGGCGATCTCGACATCATGATCATCGCGCTGCGTGCGCCGGCCGACGGACCGATCGGCGACTCGGGCCTGATCGTCTCCGACGGTGAGTCGACCGTGTTCAACATGAACGACGCGCGGCCGATCGACATGGACGTCATGCACGAGGCGTTCGGGAAGATCGACATCCACCTGCTGCAGTACTCGGGCGCCATCTGGTACCCGATGGTCTACGACATCCCGAAGAAGACCAAGGCCAACTTCGGCAAGCAGAAGCGCCAGCGCGGCATGGACCGTTGCCGCAGCTACATCGACCAGGTCGACGCGACGTGGATCGTGCCGTCGGCCGGTCCGCCGGTCTTCCTCGACGACGACCTGCGCGACCTCAACGACGACCACGGCGACGAGGGCAACATCTTCCCCGACCAGCAGGTCTTCCTCGAGCAACTGCGCATCCACGGCCGCGAGGGCGGTCTGCTCATGATCCCGGGTTCGGTGGTGGATCTGAAGGGCAGCGAGCACATGACGCTCACGCACCCGATCCCCGACGAGCAGGTCGAGGCGATCTTCACGAACAAGGCCGCCTACATCGAGGACATGGCGCAGCGCTTCGCTCCGGTGATCGCGGCGCAGAAGGCGGCCTGGGCTCCCGCCGAGGGCGAGCCGCTGCTGCCCGCACTCAAGGCGAAGTTCGAGCCGATCATGGCGCAGTCCGATCTCATCTGCGACGGCATCGGTTACCCGGTGGGTCTGGTGATGGGCGACGAGACCGTGGTGCTCGACTTCCCCAAGCGCGTCGTGCGCGAACCCATCGAGGGAGAAGGCAAGTACCGCTACGGTTTCCGTATCGCTCCCGAGCTCGTGCGCACGGTTCTGCGCGACGACGAGCCCGACTGGGTCAACACGATCTTCCTGTCCACCCGGTTCACGGCCTGGCGCATCGGCGGATACAACGAGTTCCTCTACACCTTCTTCAAGTGCCTGACCGACGAGCGCATCGCGTACGCCGACGGCTGGTTCGCCGAGGCGCACGACGACTCGGCGTCGATCGAGTTGGGCGGCTACGAGATCCAGCGTCGCTGCCCGCACCTGAAGGCCGACCTGTCGAAGTTCGGTGTCGTCGACGGCACCACGCTGACCTGCAACCTGCACGGCTGGCAGTGGGATCTCGAATCGGGCCGCTGCAAGACCTCGAAGGGTCACGAACTGCGCAGCACCAAGCTGTGATCCGCATCCGGTAGTCACCGCTCCCGTTCGGTCCCGGCGGGTCGCGCCGCGGGCAACAGCCTCGGCACGACCACGCCCAACCCGACCAGCGGGAGCACCGTCACCGCGACCAGCGCCGCCATCGGCAACCACAGCGAGCCGATCGCGTAGGCGGCGAAGACCGCCACCGACAGCACCTCGCTCGTCAGGCCGACGACGGACGAGACGGTCGCGCGGGCACGACCGGACATCGTGTCCTGTAGGCGCGCCTCGGCGACGATCGCCGTGTTGTGCAGCGCGCCGTAGCCCACACCGATCGCCGTGAATCCGGCGATCCCCCCGGCGAGTGCACCACCGGCGATCAGTGCCGATCCGACGATCACGACGGCACCCATGGTGCGGCCGCTCATCGTCGCAGTCCGTCCGGCGGTCGCGGCACCGACCACCTGTCCGACGGCCGTCAGCGCGACCAGCACCGGCACGAATCCGGTCTCCGCTCCCGATTCGCGTGCGAGGAGAGCGAAGTACTCGTCGAAGGCGAGGCAGGCGAGCAGGGCGGCCGCGAGGACGACCGATCGTCGCACCACCCGGTCGGTGCGGATCTCGGACGTTCCCGCGCGCAGCGACGACATGTAGCGGACGAGGACGGTGTCGCCTCTGCCGGCGATCTCATCGGCCTCCTCCACCTTCGGTGCGGCGGGAAGCGTTCCCACGAGCGCGATGTCGACGACGGTGATCGCGACCGACACCCAGCCCACGAGCGCGTAGCCGCCGAGTTCGAACAGCGGTGCCGCCGTGAGGATCGCGACGAAGACACACGTCATCTCACCCGCGTTGGCGTATCCCATGATCGCCGCGTACCGGTGTTCGCACCCGCGCGCGACGAGTTCGTCGTACACGAGGGCCTCGAAGGTGCCGGATTTCATCGACTCGCTGATGCCCCATAGGACGAAACCGAGCGCGAATCCCCAGTAACCGGGCCACACCAGCCACATCGTGAACGCTGCCGTGAGCAGGGCTCCGCTGCCGAACAGCAGACCGCGACGGGAGACGGTGTCGGCCCACGCACCCGACGGCACCTCGGAGACGAAGGCGACCACCGACCACAGGACGAACAGCGAGGAGATGGAACGGGTGTCGAGACCGTGATCCTCGAACAGCAACGCGTACAGGCCGTAGAGCGGCACGAACTCACGGACGGACGCGTACGCGACCACCCGCGCGGACAGCGAAGTCACCGGATCGGATCAACATCGACGGCGCATGCAACGAGAATGGCACGCCCGGCTCCACATGTCACCCCTCCGGAGGTGGGATACGGTCGGTCATCGTGAGCACGGACGAGCAACAGCAGCGGCAGCGTACCTACACGTGGGAGGACCCGGCACCGACGTCGGCGGCCAACCGCGACATGCACGGACTCGACTTCCTGCGCGGGCTGATGGACGGGACGATCCCGCACCACCCCACCTCCCGCACGCTCGGCTTCACCGTCACCGATGCCGGCGAGGGTTTCGCCGAGGTCACCCTCGAGCCGCAGGAGTTCCACGCCAACGCGGTGGGCAGCATCCACGGCGGCGTGCTCGCTACCCTCTTCGACACCGCGATGGGCTTCTGCGTGTCGAGCACCCTCGAGGCCGGGGTCGGGTACACGACCCTCGACCTGCAGGTCCGCTACGTGCGTCCGGTGCAGACCGGCAAGGGCGTCATCCGTGTGCAGGGCTTCTGCGAGCACACCGGACGTCGCACGGCGACGGCGCGCGGCGAGGCCCGTGACTCCGAGGGCCGCCTGCTCGCGACGGGTTCGACCACCTGCCTTATCCTGCGCTGACAGTTCTCAGGCGCCGGGTTCGAGCACCTCGCGTCCCACGAACGGGACGAGAGCCTCGGGCACCTTGACCGAACCGTCGGCCTGCTGGTGGTTCTCGAGCAGCGCGACGAGCCAGCGGGTGGTCGCGAGCGTGCCATTGAGGGTCGCGGCGGTCTGCGGCTTGCCGTTCTCGTCGCGGTAACGAATGTTGAGGCGACGCGCCTGGAAGGTCGTGCAGTTCGACGTCGACGTGAGCTCGCGGTAGCGCTCCTGCGTGGGCACCCAGGCCTCGCAGTCGAACTTGCGGGACGCCGACGACCCGAGATCGCCGGCGGCGACGTCGATGACGCGGTACGGCACGTCGATGGCGGCGAGCATGTCGCGCTCCCAGGCCAGCAGACGCTCGTGCTCCGCCGCGGCCTCCTCGGGGCGGCAGTAGACGAACATCTCGACCTTGTCGAACTGGTGCACGCGGATGATGCCGCGGGTGTCCTTGCCGTAGCTGCCCGCCTCGCGACGGAAGCACGACGACCAGCCCGCGTAGCGCTTCGGCCCCTTCGACAGGTCGAGGATCTCCCCCGAGTGGTAGCCCGCGAGCGGCACCTCGGAGGTGCCCACGAGGTAGAGGTCGTCCTCCTCGAGTCGGTACACCTCGTCGGCGTGCCGGCCGAGGAAGCCGGTGCCCTGCATCACCTCGGGGCGCACGAGCACGGGCGGAATCATCATGGTGAACCCGTTCGCGGTGGCCTTCTGGGCGGCCAGCTGCAGCAAACCCAGCTGGAGCAGCGCGCCGTAACCGGTGAGGAAGTAGAACCGGGCACCGGAGACCTTCGCGCCGCGCTCCATGTCGATGAGCCCGAGCGACTCGCCGAGTGAGAGGTGGTCCTTGGGTTCGAAGTCGAAGGTGGGCAGCTCGCCGACGGTCTCGAGCGTGACGAAGTCGTCCTCGCCGCCGGCGGGCACGCCGTCCTGCACGACGTTGGAGATCGCGAGGTGCGCGCGATCGAAGGCCTCCTGCGCGGCGTGCTGCTCGGCCTCGAGTTCCTTGACCTTCGCAGCCAGCTCCTTGGCGCCGTCGAGCAGCGCGGGGCGCTCCTCGGGAGACGCCTTGCCGACCTTCTTGCCCAGGGCCTTCTGCTCGGCGCGTGCGTTGTCGCCGGCGAGGACAGCGGCGCGACGGGAGGCGTCGGCCTCGAGCAGCACGTCGACGAGGCCCGGGTCCTCTCCCCGCATGCGCTGCGACTCGCGGACGGCGTCGGGATTCTCGCGGAGGAACTTGAGGTCGATCACGGAATCGAAGCCTACCGCTGCCAGAGTTCCAGGTAGTCGTCGCGCCCGAACATCTTCGCTGTGTCCTCCGCGGTGGGGTGCCCGTGACGCGGGTCGGCACCGGCCTCGGCGAGCACCCGCACCACTGCCTCGACGCCCTTGAAGACCGCCCCCGAGAGAGGCGACTGGCCGCGGTCGTTGAGCCGGTTCACGTCGGCTCCCCGCTCGACCAAGACCTGTACGGCCTCGGCATGACCGTGGTAGGACGCCAGCATGAGCAGCGTGTCGCCGGTCTCGTTGGTGAGGTTCACCGGTACTCCGGCGTCGACGTACGCGGTGAGGGTCTCGACGTCTCCCTGGCGGGCGGCGTCGAAGGTCTGCTTGGCGATCTCGAGAATCTCGGGATCGATCGGGTCGTCGGCCATGAGCCGAAACTACCTGCGTCCACTCGAACAGGCATGATGGAAGTGATGGCCGAAGACAACAAGCCCAAGCCCGACCGGCGCCCGCCCTCGGCGCGGTTGACCCGACGCGCCCTCGTGCTCGTTGCGGCCGGTGCCGTCCTG
This sequence comes from Rhodococcus sp. Chr-9, assembly GCF_000801125.1. NCBI lineage: Bacteria > Bacillati > Actinomycetota > Actinomycetes > Mycobacteriales > Nocardiaceae > Rhodococcus > Rhodococcus sp. Chr-9. Next base: position 71,203 of record NZ_JTIZ01000008.1, on the reverse strand, counting down.
GCGGCGATCGCGACGTTCGTCGTCGCGGGGTTCCAGGGCGCCGGCGGCGGGGACGACAGCGCCGGCGCCAACATCAGCACGACCGGCGCGGTCGCGGGGGAAGCGTTCGGTACCGCCACCACCGGCGATTGCCTGACCTGGAGTGCTCTCGACGCGAGCGACCTCGCGAAGGTCGACTGCGCCGAGACGCATCTGTTCGAGGTGGTCGCCGACATCGACCTGAGCCTGTATCCCGGCACCGAATGGGGACCGGGATCACGCTTCCCGTCGGTCACGCGCTTCACCGAGCTGCGCGACGAGCAGTGCGCACCCGCCGCGATGGACTATCTCGACGGCCGGTTCGACCCGCACGGCAAGTTCAGCATCGGCCTCATCAACCCCGGCGAGGCGGGCTGGGCGGCCGGCGAACGCACGCTGCGGTGCGGTCTGCAGTTCTCGTCGACCACCGGCAACCTGCTCCCCATCAAGGGCCGGGTCGCCGATCAGGACCAGTCGCGGGCCTGGGACGTCGGCGTCTGCATCGGCATCAACAACGGTGTGCCTGCCGACCCGGTGGAGTGTTCCAAGCCGCACGCCTTCGAGGTCGTCGCGGTCGTCGACCTCGGTGGGCAGTTCCCGGGCGGTCTGCCGAGCATCGAAGACCAGGACGGCTATCTCGAGGAGACCTGCACGCGCCTGGTCAACGAGTACCTCGGCGAACCCGAGGCTCTGCGCAACAAGACCCTCACGTTGTTCTGGGACAACCTCGACTACGACAGCTGGCTCGCCGGCAGCCGCAAGGTGAACTGCTCGATCGGCAAGCAGGTCGAGGGGGGCGGATTCTCGTCGATCACCGGCAGCGCCAAGGGCGACATCCTCATCGACGGCCAGCCGCCCGTGCCGCCGCCGCCCGTGCCGGAAGGCCGGTCGCTGCCGACGCCGCTGCCGGGCGCCGTTCCCCTGCCGGGGTCGTGACGTGCCGGTGCACATGGAGGACGAGCACTTCGAGGAGCTCGTCTCGGAAGCGCTCGACGAGATCCCCCGCGAACTCGCGCGGGCGATCGACAACGTCGTGGTCCTCGTCGAGCCCCGCCACGAGGAGGAACCCGACCTGCTGGGTCTGTATCAGGGCGTCGCGCTGACCGAGCGCGACAGCCACTACGCGGGATCGCTACCGGACACGATCACGATCTACCGCGACGCGATCCTCGACATCTGCGAGAGCGACGACGACGTCGTGCACGAGGTACTGGTCACTGTCGTCCACGAGATCGCGCACTATTTCGGAATCGGCGAAGAGCGCCTCCACCAGCTGGGCTGGGGCTGAGGCGCTCTTCGCGATCGGTACCGGGTGCTACTTGTTGCGGGCCGCGGTCGCCTTGTCGAGGCGGGGTCCCTTGGCCTTGCGCTGACCGAAGTGCGGGCTGAGCGTCGACACGACGAACATGATGACGGTTCCGACAGCGACGACGGCCACGGTGAGCCACACGACGATGACGCCGAAGAGTTCCAACATGCCCGGTTACCTCCACAGTCGATGTCACTTCGAGGCAAACGGCACACGTCCGCCCCGGGGGTCACCCTACCGTCCGCGTTCCGCCGGGTGACGACCGACTCCGCCCGCGCTCCGGTGGGGGACTCAGAGGGTGGTGAAGTGCTCGAGCTTCGGCGCTCCCGCCAGGAGGGGTCCGAGTTCGGTGATGGCACCCTCGCCGGCGCGGAACTTGCGGTAGGCGGCGTCGTGCTCGGCCGAGCGCCACTTCTCCACGACCACCCAACGGGCCTCGTTCTTCTGATCCACAAGGATCTCGATGCCGTCGCATCCGTCGAACTGTCGCGTCTCGTCGAGCGCGCGGGTCATGACCTTCTTCGCGTCGTCGAGGGAGTCGGCCTTGAATTCGAGTTCGATCAGAGCGGTGAGCGCCATGGGAGACCTTCCGTGATGTGCGAGGTGACTGCTCATCACATTTCCCCATGGATGAGAACTGCGCAATACCTCTGCGGAAACGGGACTATCGGGAGGCCGAGGCGAGAGCGGGAAGGACGTGGTGCTCGAGCAGCGGCGCGAGATCGTCGGGCAGCGGAAGGGCCGCCGGGTCGAGCCAGCGCGTCTCCGCGATCTCCGCGGCGGCGCCGGCGACCTCCACGAGCGGGTGTTCGTAGACGGTTCCTTCGAGCCGGTAACCGGGCTCGTTGGCGGCCTCGGCGTCGAAGACCCCGACGAGACGCAACGACGACAGATCCAGTTCGGCGCCCAGTTCCTCGGCGCACTCGCGCACGGCGGTCTCGGCGGGGGTCTCCCCCGGATCCGGCTTTCCTCCGGGCAGCATGAACCGCGACGTGTTCCGCTTCCGCACGGTGAGCACCTCACCGGCGGCGTTGCGGAGAACGACGGCGCTCACTCTGATCACACGGTCACGAATCGCGGGGTGCTGGTTCACCGGACCAGCTTAGGACCGGTCAGAACATGCTGTAGCCACCGTCGATGAGCGTCGTGCTGCCGGTCTGGAAGGACGACGCATCGCTCGCGAGATAGACGGCGATGCCTTCGAAATCCTCCGGGGTGCCCCACCGGCCGAGCGGCACACGGCCGATGACGTTCGAGTTGAAGACGTCGGACTCCTGCAGCGGACCGGTCATGTCGGTGGCGATCCGGCCCTGACCCGGATCCGGTGACGCGCGAACTCGACGGCACAGCCGTTCGCGAGCGCGAGCACCGCGGCCTTACTCGCCACGTACGGCCCACCGAAGTCGTCGACGAGCGCCGCGACACCGTCGGTCACGGCCTGCTCGTCGGAGACGTCGACCGTGCGGGTCGCCACACGGCCGGCGAACCTCCCGATGTCGGCCGCGGCCTTCGCGAGCTTGTCCTCGCTCCGGCCCCACAGGGTGACGTCGGCGCCGGCACGGGCGAGATCCCGGGCCATGCCGAGACCGTCCCCGCGGAAGCACCCGTGACGAGAGCGCGCTTGCCTGTGAGGTCGAAGATCGAATCCCTCTTCCCTGAAACGATTACGCGTACGCGGCAGCGATGTCGCGGCCGATGATCTCCTTCATGATCTCGGTGGTGCCACCGTAGATCGTCTGGATGCGTGCATCGACGTAGGCGCGCCCGATCGGGTACTCCATCAGATGCACGAAGCCGCGACCCTCGGTGCCGAGGAGGTTCCCGGCGGGGACGCGGGCGTCCTCGAAGACGAGCTCGGCGGTGTCCTGTGCGGCGAGACCGACCTTGTGGAGTTTGCGGCCCCTGCCGAAACCGGGGGTGTCGCGCTCGACGACGATGAGCGAGAAGCCCTTCGACCCCGCGTTCGGATCGGTGCGGCACACCACGATGACGAGATCGGAGTGGATTCCGTTGGTGATGAACGTCTTCTGTCCGTTGATCACCCACTCGTCACCCTCGCGTACGGCGGTGGTCTTCACGCCCTGCAGGTCGGATCCGGCGCCCGGTTCGGTCATGGCGATCGCGCCGATTCGTTCGCCGGTGGCGAGTGCCGGCAGCCAGCGCGCCTTCTGGTCCTCGGTGCCGAGGTGGAGGATGTACGGGATCGCGATGTCGTCCTGCAGTGCGAGTCCGGCGCCGAAGGAGGTCGTTCCGGTGCGCGCGATCTCCTCCTGCACGATGTGCCGGAAGCGGTAGTCGGTCACGCCCGAACCGCCGAACTCCTCGGGTACCCCGAGGCCGACGATGCCGGACTTGCCCGCGGCGATCCACGCCGACCGGTCGACGAGGCGCTCCTCCTCCCACCGCTCGTAGTTCGGTTCGATCTCGCGGGCGAGGAACTCGCGCACGGTCTCCCGGTACGCCTCGTGATCGTCGTCGAAATGGGTGCGTTTCATGGCTTCCTAGGCGTTCACGCGCGACATCATGCCGCTCAGACGCTCCGCGATGAGACTCTCGGCGTCGGCGACGATGCGCTCGACCAATTCCCCCGCGGTGGGGATGTCGTGGATGATTCCCTGGACGGTACCGACCGTCCAGATGCCGGCCTCGGGATCGCCGTTCTCGTAGACGAGGCGGCCGCGGGCACCGGCGACGAGTTCGCGCACGTCCTCGAACTGTCCTCCGCGGTCGAGGATCTCGACGACCTCGCGACTGACGGTGTTGCTCGCGACGCGGGCGGTGTTGCGCAGCGGACGGAAGATGAGCTCGGTGTCGGTCTCACTCGCCGCGACGATGGCTTCCTTGATGGTGCGGTGGATCGGCGATTCCTCGGTGCACATGAAGCGGGTGCCCATGTTGATGCCGTCGGCGCCGAGCGCGAGGGCCGCGACCAGACCACGACCGTCACCGAAGCCGCCGGAGGCGATCATCGGGATGGTGATCTTCTCGGCCGCGGCGGCGATGAGCACGAGGCCGGGGACGTCGTCTTCCCCGGGGTGCCCGGCGCATTCGAAACCGTCGATGCTGATGCCGTCGACACCGATGTCCTGCGCCTTGACGGCGTGCCGGACGCTGGTGCACTTGTGCAGCACCTTGATTCCGGCAGCGTGGAAGTCGGGCAGGTGCGGCGCGGGATTCGATCCGGCCGTCTCGACGATCTTCACACCGGAGTCGATGATGACCTGGCGGTACTCCTCGTAGGGCGGCGGGGTGATCGCCGGCAGGATCGTGAGGTTGACGCCGAACGGCTGGTCGGTGAGCTCGCGGGTGCGTTCGATCTCCTTAGCGAGATCCTCGGGGGTCGGCTGCGTCAGAGCGGTGATCATGCCGAGCGCGCCGGCATTGGCGACCGCTGCGACGAGTTCGGCACGGCCGACCCACTGCATCCCTCCCTGCACGATGGGATGGCGGACGCCGAAGGTTTCGGTGAAGGCGGTGGTCAGCACGGCATGGACTCCTTGCGTGGAGGTGGTTGGAAAGACTCTCAGGCGGCCGGGTGGTGACCCACGACCCGCAGTGCGATCACGATGTACCGCTGGGCAATCCGAGCGGGAGTGAGGGGACCGCCGAGCTGGTACCAGCGGACGATGGACTGGAACATCCCGAGGAGGGCGCGCACGGCCTCCTCGACGTCGTCTACGTCGAACACCTGCTGTTCGACGCCCTCGCGCACCAGGTCGAGCATCATCAGCTCGAGACGCTTGCGGGTCGCGGCGTAGGTCCGGCGGTTCTCCGGGGAAATGTGGCGTACTTCGGAATCCAGGCCCGAACGCTGTGCACGGTGGGTCATGTTCAGCACGATCGCCTCGACGGCGTTGACGAAGCGGGCGACCGGGTCGTCGCCGCCGTCCGCGACCGCGGCCGACACACGGTCGATGAGGTCGAGGACGGCGGCGTCGAGCAGCGTGACGAGAACGGCTTCCTTGTTCTCGTAGTGGTAGTACAGCGCGGGCACCGTCACGCCGACCCGGCCGGCCAGGTCGCGGACGGTGGTGCCGTGGAAGCCGTTCTCGCTGAATGCTTCCAGGGCGTGTTCGAGGATGGGGTCGAGCCCCAGAGGCTGGAACTCACGCCAGTCCGCGCACGGCACGTCCGCGTGGGGCGTGTCGGATTCCTCGGCCTCGTATGCCGGGGTCATCGACCCCCTCCTCTCACAGTCGGTGCTCGGGTCAGCGCGGAGCCATGCGGATCGCGCCGTCGAGGCGGATGACCTCGCCGTTGAGCATCGGGTTCGAGACGATGTGCGCGGCGAGGGCACCGTACTCGGACGGATCGCCGAGGCGGGCCGGGTGCGGCACCTGTGCGCCGAGCGAGGCCTGGGCCTCCTCCGGCAGCGAGCCGAGCAGCGGGGTCTTGAACAGGCCCGGTGCGATGGTGACGACGCGGATGAGCAGCGACGCGAGGTCGCGGGCGATCGGCAGCGTCATGCCGACGACACCGCCCTTGGACGCCGAGTAGGCGGCCTGTCCGATCTGGCCGTCGAAAGCGGCGACGGAAGCGGTGTTGATGATGACGCCGCGCTCGCCGTCGATCGGCTCGGTCTTCGCGATGCGCTCGGCGGCGAGACGGATGACGTTGAACGTGCCGAAGAGGTTGACGTCGACGACCTTCTTGAACGCGTCGAGCGGGAAGGCACCCTTCTTGCTGACGGTCTTGATCGCGTTGCCGATGCCGGCGCAGTTCACCGCGACACGCACGGGTCCGAGCGACTCGGCGACGTCGAGGGCCTCGGTGACGGCGGCCTCGTCGGTGACGTCGGCGGCGACGAAGCGGACGCGGTCGCCGAGTTCCTTGGCGATGGTCTCACCGTTGGACGACGGCAGATCGATGATGACGACCTGGGCACCGTCGTTCAGCAGGGCCTTGACGGTGGCGAGACCGAGGCCGGAGGCACCACCGGTGACGACGGCGACGCTGTCGTTGACGATCATTGATTACCCTTTCGAGAGTGGTTGCGGTTCGGAGATCTTCGAGACTTCGAGAAGTCAGAGACGTTCGATGATGGTGGCGTTGGCCATGCCCGCGCCCTCGCACATCGTCTGCAGGCCGTAACGACCGCCGGTGGCCTCGAGGTGGTTGACGAGGGTCGACAACAGACGGGTGCCCGACGAGCCGAGTGCGTGGCCGAGCGCGATCGCGCCACCCCACGGGTTGAGCTTGGCCGGATCGGCACCGAGTTCGTGCGCCCAGGCGAGCGGCACGGGCGCGAACGCCTCGTTGACCTCGTAGGCGTCGATGTCGTCGATGCCCAGACCCGCGCGGGCGAGCACCTTCTGCGTGGCCGGGATCGGGGCGGTGAGCATGAAGACCGGGTCGTCGCCGGCGACGGAGAACGAGTGGAAGCGGGCGCGCGGGGTCAGGCCCAGCTTGTTCGCCATCTCCTCGCTCATGATGAGCGCGGCCGACGCACCGTCGGTGAGCGGCGACGAGTTGCCGGGGGTGATGACCCACTGCGCCTCGGGGAACCTGGCGGCGTACTCCTCGGTGTAGAAGGACGGCTTCAGGCCGGCGAGGCCCTCGGCGGTGGTGGAGGCGCGCAGCGTCTCGTCGACGGTGTGCTCGACCTGCTCACCGGCTGCGTTCTCCACGGTGATCGGGACGATCTCCTTGTCGAACCGGCCGGCCTCGTGGGCGGCGGCGGCGCGCTGGTGCGACTGCGCGGAGTAGGCGTCGAGGGCGTCGCGGTCGAACTTCCACTTCGCGGCGATGAGCTCGGCCGAGATGCCCTGGTTGACCAGGCCCTCGGGGTAGCGGGCACGGATGCTCGGGCCGTGGGTGTCCTTGCCGAGGGTGGCGGTGCCCATCGGGATCCGGCTCATCGACTCGACACCGCACGCGATGACCATGTCGTAGGCACCGGCGATGACACCCTGCGCGGCGAAGTGCGCGGCCTGCTGGCTCGATCCGCACTGGCGGTCGATGGTGGTCGCGGGCACCGACTCGGGGAAACCGGCGGCGAGGAGCGCGGTGCGCGAGATGTTGAGGGACTGCTCGCCGACCTGGGCGACGCAGCCGCCGATCACGTCGTCGACCTGCGCGGGGTCGATGTCGTTACGCTCGACGAGCGAGCGCAGGACGTGGGCGAGGAGTTCGACGGGGTGGGTGCCGGACAGGGCACCACCCGGCTTGCCCTTACCGACAGCGGTACGGACGACGTCGACGATGACAGCGTTGGTCATGACGATCCTTTCGAAAGTGCAGCGTGCGGGCCGGAGACGTTCCCAGCGGCGTACTTATCGATCGCTAAAAGCTCTACCACGGACTTAGCGCTCGGTCAATGATCTCTGAGAGCTAGCGCACGCTAAGCCACTCTGATAGTGATGGATCACGACCCGAGTCGAGGAGACGCCCGTGCGCGCAGCGCAACTGACCGAGCACGCCGGCCCCGACGCCGTCCGCGTGACCGACATCCCCGAACCCGAGGCAGGCGATTCGCTCGTCCTCGTCGACCTACACGCCGCCGGCGTGTCCTTTCCCGATCTGTTGCAGACGACCGGCGGCTACCAGATGGTCCGGCCGTTGCCGTGCGTGCTCGGCGCCGAAGCAGCGGGCATCGTCCGCAGCGCACCCGAGGGCAGCGGCCTCACCGCCGGACAACGCGTCGCCGTGCTGTCCATCGACGGATCGTGGCAGCAGACCGTCGCACTGCCGCGCGAGCTGGTCTTCCCGCTGCCCGACAGCGTGTCGCTGACCGCGGGCGCCGGGATGCTCATGAACTACTTCACCGCGCACTTCGCGCTCGACGAGCGCGCCCGGTACCGGGCGGGTGAGATCGTCCTCGTCCACGGTGCGCCGGGTGGACGGGCCGTCGTTCTCGGATTCACGGCGGCAGCATTCCCACCGTGAAGGTCAATCGCCTTCTGCTGAAGAACATTTCGGTCGTCGGCGCGGGGTGGGGCGAGTACCTCCGCACCGACCCCGGGTACCCGGCGCGGCAGTGGGCCGCACTCGAACCGCTGCTGCGCGACGGGACGCTCGTCGTCCCCGAACCCACCCTCCATCCCCTCGACGAAGCTCCGGCAGCACTGCGTTCGCTCGAGAACCGTTCCGCGACCGGCAAGGTCGCGCTCGACCTGACGTCCCGACCCTAGGAGAACAGCCATGACCGACGACCTGCCCGGTGTCGACACGACCGTCGACGACGGCGTCCTGCGCGTCACCCTGAACCGTCCCTCGCGGATGAACGCCGTGAAGACCGAGACGCTCGAGGCGATCGCCGATGCGTTCGAGAAGTACGCCGACGATACCTCCGTCCGGGTCGCGGTGCTCACCGGCGTCGGTCGCGCGTTCTGTTCCGGCGCCGACCTTTCCGGTCGTGACCTGAGCGCTCCGCCGTCCGCCGACACGATCGACGCCGCCAACCGCGCGGTTGCCGCGATCCGGGTGTTCCCCCGGCCGGTCGTCGGAGCGATCAACGGCGCGGCCGCGGGTGTCGGCGTATCGCTCGCTCTGGCATGCGATCTCACCGTCGCAAAGGAGTCGGGATACTTCCTGCTGGCCTTCACCCGGGTCGGTCTGATGCCGGACGGGGGTGCGTCCGCGCTCGTCGCCGCGTCGATCGGTCGCGCGCGGGCGCTGAAGATGGCCCTGCTGGCCGAGCGACTTCCGGCCGGTGAAGCGCTGGCCTCCGGACTCATCTCGGACGTCTACGCGGACGACGAATTCGACAGTGCGGTCGAGACTCTCGTGCATCGGCTCGCCGACGGCCCGTCGACCGCCTTCGCTTCGACGAAGAATGCGATCAACGACGCGACGCTCACCGAACTCGACCACGCCTTCGCCCGCGAGCGCGAAGGGCAGCTCGTCCTGCTCGGCAGCGCCGACTTCACCGAGGGTGTGACGGCCTTCCAGGAGAAGCGCACCGCGAACTTCCGTCGTTGAACCGTCGACGATGTCGGTGGATCCGGCCTCGCTGAGCGGGGTCGGATCCACCGAAGTCGTTTCAGGCGTCGGGGATCACGCGTTCGACGGCCGCCCGCACCAGTTCGGCGACACGGTCCTCGTCGACGATCCCGGGGAGGGTGAGTCGGTCGAGCACGAGCCAGTTCAACGCGAGATAGAGCAGCACGACGGCGTTCTCACCGCCCGGCAGGCCGGAGTGCCGGTAGTTGGCGATGTTGAAATCCAGGTCGGCGCGCACCCGCTCGGTGAGCAGGGCCTGCAGTTCGGGCCGTCGGGTGGCTTCGAGGCGTAGTTCGAGGAGCGCGAGATAGCCGGCGCGGAACCGGATGAGCCGGTCGACCACCTCCGTCATCAGCTCGATCATGGATTCGCGGGTCTGCGGCGCCTGCGACTGTGCCATGACCTCGTCGGCGGGCAGGAGCCGCTCGTAGTAGCGGTGACCCACCTGGACGAGCAGGTCGTCGCGGTTGGCGAAGTAGTTCGACGCCGTCCCCGTCGGGACCCCTGCCTCCTTGTCCACCGCGCGGAAGGTCAGCCCGCGCGCACCGTCGCGCGCCAGCACCTCGATCGAGGCATCCAACAAGGCCTGTCGTCGTTCCGGATTCGTCCGAACCACTTGACACCACTCCATATGTAGTACTACCTTCAAACCACTTCATCCATAGTACTACGAATGGCGGTCCACCATGCGAAAGCTCGTCTACTACGTGGCAGTGACCCTCGACGGCTATATCGCCGGGCCGAACGGGGAGTACGACTTCTATCCGATCTGCGACGACATGGCAGCGGCGATGAGCGCGAGATATCCGGAAGCCGTCCCCACCGCGCTCCGCGAACAGGTCGGCATGCCGGTCGACACGCCGAACAAGGAATGGGACACGGTGATCATGGGGCGCGGTGCCTACGAACCCGGTCTCTCGCTGGGACTCACGAGCCCGTACAGCCACATGCAGCAGTACGTCGTGTCCCGCACTCTCGCGCCGGTCGACGATCCGCAGGTTCGGATCGTCGACACCGACCCGGTCGAGCTGATCCGAAAGCTGAAGGCGGAAGAGGGGCTCGACATCTGGCTCTGCGGTGGCGGCAACATCGCGGGGCAACTGTTCGCCGAGATCGACCGGCTGATCTTCAAGAGCTATCCGGTGATCGCGGGCGACGGCATCCCGGCACTGTCGGGCAACTTCGTCCCCACGCGATTCGACGTCACCGCGCGCGAGGAGTTCAGCAACGGCACGCAGGTCACCTGGTTCGACCGACGCTGAACTTCGACCGCCGAAGTTCGATCGACACCGGATCCGGCCGTCAGACCCCGACGGTCTTGAGGGCGATACCGACGTACTTCTGCGCGACGGCCTCGGGGCTGAGCGTGCCCTCCGCGTGGTACCAGCGCGGGATCGACTGGCACATGCCGAGCAGGGCACGCGTGGTCTCGGCGGGATCGTCCACGTCGAACACGCCCGCGGCGACGCCCTCCTCGACGATCTGGCGCACCAGCTGCTCGACGCCCTTGCGCACCGCACGGTAGCGCTGGCGGTTCTCGGGGCTCAGGTAGCGGGCCTCACCCTCGAGCGCAGCGAGGCGGGCCCGCAGGGTCATGCGCAGCACAATCGCCTCGATGACGTTGGACAGCCTGCGCACCGGGTCGCCGTCGGCGTCCTCGGCGGCGGCGTGGGCTCGGGAGAGCACGTCGCTGGTCGAGAGCTCGAGAAGGGCGATGAGCAGCCCTTCCTTGTTCTCGTGGTGGTAGTAGAGCGCCGGGACGGTGACGCCGACGCGGCGCGCGATCTCCCGCACCGAGGTGCCGTGGAAGCCGGTCTCGTAGAAGGCGTCGAGGGCAGCGGTGAGGATGGGACTGAGCTGCATCGGTTCGAGGATGCGCCAGTCCGGGATCGCCTCACCGTTGGTGAGGGTGTCGGCCCCGTCGCTCGAAGCACCCATGAAACCGCACCTACCTACCGATCGCTACTTCATACGGACGCCCCGAGGATACCCGTACGTTTTACGCTCGAAGGATCGAAAGGTGGGCGGTATCACCCCATCGGGTCGTCGGCACCACCGCGCGCGGTGTCGTGGAAGGGCGCGAAGAAGGTTCCCCAGCGCGCGCACTCCCAGCCACCGCCGGCCACCGGCACCAGCTCGACCGTCTCGGTGTTGGCCAGGTGGTTGGTGATGGCGAAGCCGGACGGCACCTTCCCCAGATAGGCGGCGACGAGCCGGATCGCGGCACCGTGACTGACGACCACGACGTCACCCGAACCGGCATCGAGATAGTCGCTGCGCAGCGACTCCAGGACGGGCAGGTACCGGTCGAGCACGTCGAGCGCCGACTCACCGCCCGGGACCCGCGCCCGCAGGTCGCCGTTGTGCCACTCCTCGTAGACCTTCATGAACAACTTGTGCGACTCCTCGTCGCTGCGGTCCTCGAGCTCGCCGACCTGCACCTCGTGCACGCCCTCGCGGACGACCGTCTCGAGCGACACCACCGATGCCGCGTGCTCGGCCGTCTGCCGAGCGCGGAGCGCCTGCGACGCGACGAGCAGCGACGGCGTCTGCTCGACGAGGTTCTTCCCGAGCGTGCGGGCCTGTTCGACGCCGAGCTCGGTGAGCTCCGCGCCCGGGAGTTTCGTATCGAGCCTCCGGGCGACGTTCGCCACCGTCTGGCCGTGCCGGGCCAGGATCAATCTGCCGCTCACCGTCAGTCCTCTCCGCGCCGCAGTCGGTCGAGCCACCGCGCATCCTCGTCGTCCGACACGGGTGGGACACCGTGTTCGGACACAGCGGGCCACGATCCGAGGAACCGCACCTGTGCGAAGCGGTGCAATCCCTGCAGCGCCTCGGCGACCAGCGCGTCGTCGATGTGACCCACACAGTCCAAGTGGAAGAAGTAGGTGCCGTATTCCCTGCGGGTCGGCCGGGACTCGATACGCGACAGATCGATTCCGCGCGTGGAGAACTCGGTGATGGCGCGCACCAGCGAGCCGGGCTCGTTGGGGAGTTGCAGCACCACCGAGGTGCGGTCGACACCGGTGCGCTTCGGCACGGGCCGCGGCCGCGTGATGAGCACGAAGCGGGTGCGGGCGCCCTCGAAGTCGGCGACCTTGTCGGCGAGGACGGACAGGCCGAGCCGCTGTCCGGCGAGCGCCGTGGACACCGCCGCGTCGACCTTGCCGGACGCGACGTCCTCGGCGGCTCCCGCGTTGGAGGCCGCGGTCACGACCTCGGCGTCGGGCAGGTGGTCCTCGATCCAGCGACGCACCTGCGCTGCGGCCACCGGATAGGCACCGATAGTGCGGACACGATCGCGGGTGATCCCTTCGCGGGTGACCACCGTGAACGCGATGTCGAGTTCGACCTCGGACACGATCTGCAGGCGCGGCCCGAGCGCGAGGGCGTCCATGGTGGGCGGCACCGAACCCTCGACGGAGCTCTCGATGGGGACGACGGCACCGTCGGCCTTCCCGTCGCGCAGGAGTTGCAGGGCAGCGGGCGGGCCGGCGGCCGAGACGCGCTCGACGTCGGCGGATCCGTCGCCGAGCACGTCGAGTGCACCGAGGCTCTCGAAGCGGTCGAGGGCCATCTCGGTGAACGTTCCCGAGGGTCCGAAATAGGCGATACGTGGCACGTGTACGAGGTTACGCATCGGTCGTGACGGGAAGGCGGACTCTGCGTGAACCGCACCCGAGCGGTGGCCCGTGTCAGTCGGTGGTGAGGTCGAGCGCCTCGAGCTCCCGAACGACGGCGTCTGTGTCGTCGACCTCGACGACCAGCAGGATCTCCCGCACCGCCGCGGCGGCCTCCGGTACGAGTCGCCGGAGCCGGGCCACGTCGGGAGTCCCGAGGGCTTCGCGGACGTCGAAACCGCTCAGCGCCGCGACGGTGGCGGAGAGTAGGGCGACGACGTCGTCGGTGCCGGTCGCGCGGGCGGCGTAACCGGTGTCGGCGTGGGCGAGGACGGAGAGGAAGTCGGCGACGGCGTCGCCCCCGCGACCTGCGGTCAGGCCGGGGATGTGACCGGCCTCGGTGAGCGCGCGGGCGGCGTCGGCGAGCGCGGCGTCGGGCACGTGCGGGTAGACGACCAGCGGTGCCGGCGCGGTGATCGCGAGAACGTCCTCGAGGTCCTCGGCCGTGCAGTCGACCTGATACCGGACCGGACGCCACCCGGCGGGCGAGGGGAGTTCGGCCGAGGCGTCGAGCTCGACGACAAGTTCGCGGGTGGGTGATCCGGTGACGGCAGCGGCCGGGACGATCGGCGGGGCGGGCGTGCGGCCGGTCGCGGCGAGGGCGTCGGTGAGGCTGTCGTGCCGGTGTGTGAGCAGCGCGTCGAGCAGTCCGCGGGGCTCGTCGCGGGACGGCGGCATTCCGAGGGGAAGTGGGATCGGCACCGATCCAGGCTACCGACGGACCACTTGCGACCGCGATCACAATAACTTAGGTTTGCCTCACCTACATCGAGAAGGAGGGTTGGCATGCAGACCACCACATCCGTCATCCCCGCGCCGACCACGGCCGAACGCGTACGCACCGCCCTCATCCGCGCCGACACGACGCAGCTCGCGATCGACGGCTGCGATCCACTCCCCACCTCGGTTCATCATCTCCTCGACGACGGACAGGTCGCGGTGGTCGTCGCCGAGGACAGCCTCCCCGTCGCACTCGCCTGGCAGTCCGGCAGCGCAGGCATCCCCGCCATGCTCGAGCTCACCGACCACTCCCCGATCGCCCTGCGCAATCCGGTCCGGTCGCTCATCTGGCTCAGCGGCACCCTGCGTCCCGTGGAGCATCCGCGCCGGGTCGCCGCCGAGATCGCGGAGATCCTGCCGCATCCCGAACTCCTCGACGTCGGACACCGCTCCGAACTGCTGTGCCTGACGCTCGACTCCGTCGTCGCCGCCGACACCACCGGGGCCGAGGCCGTCGACGTCGCCGACGTCCTCGACGCCGCTCCCGACCCGTTCGCCGCACTCGAGACCGGGTGGCTCCAGCACCTCGAAGAGGACCACGCCGACATCGTGCGGCAGATCGCGCGACGCATCCCGCCCGCGCACCGCGGCGGACGAATCCGCCCCCTGGGCCTCGACCGCTACGGACTGCGGCTACGCGTCGAGTCCGAAGGCGACGACCACGACGTGCGGATCCCCTTCCACGAACCGGTCGACGATCCCGCCGCCCTGAGCCGCGCGCTGCGCCTGCTCGTCGGCTGCCCCTTCCGAAACGGACTGCCGCCGCGCACCTGAGCGGTACGCGGCGGCAGGGATCATCCGAACGATCAGACCTTCTGCAGGTCGATACCCTTCGTCTCCTTCATGATCAGCGCAGCGATGCCGGTCGCGACGCACAGCACCATGATGTAGACCCCGAAGACCCAGCCGATGTCCCAGCCGGTGAGCAGCTGGTTCAAGTAGGGCGCAGTGCCACCGAAGACCGCCACCGAGAAGGAGTAGGCGAAGCCGATGGCCTGGGTACGCAGGCGGGTCGGGAAGCTCTCCGACAGGGTGCACGACAGGATCGCGCCCGGGATCGACACGATGAGCAGGGCGAGAGTGGTCGACACGAGCAACGTCCACCCGGCCGACGTGATCATCGACGTCAGCGGGATCTGCAGCGCGAACATGAGGACCGCGAAGCCGCCGAGCATCGGGCGCCGGCCGATCCGGTCGGAGAGCAGACCCCAGAAGGGCAGCGAGACCAGCGCGATGACCTGGGCGATGACGAGCATCCAGTAGGCGGTGTCGGCGTCCATGCCCTTCTGCGTGATCGCGTACGTCGAGACGTACGAGGTCCACGTGTAGTGCGCCGCCGTGACACCCGAGGTCATGCCGATCATCAGCAGGATCGCACGCACGACCACCTTGCGCGGGATACGCGGTTCGTCGACCCGGGTCTCCTGCTGGTCGAAGACCTCGCTCTCCTCCATGCTGCGTCGCAGGTAGAGGGCGAACAGCGCCAGGAAGAAGCCGAGGAGGAACGGCACGCGCCATCCCCACTCGCCCACGGCGCTCTCGGAGAGCGTCGAGGTGACCGCTCCGCCGATCGTGTACGCGAGCACGGAACCGCCGAAGATCGCGACGAAGGCGACGCTGCCCCACATGCCGCGGCGATGCGGCGGCGCGATCTCGCTGACGTACGAGTAGGCGGTCGCCGACTCGCCACCGTGCGCGAAGCCCTGCACCACGCGGGCGAGCAGCAGGAGCACCGACGCCCACACGCCGATCGACGAGTAGGTGGGCATGAGCCCGATGACGAGGCTGCCACCGGCCATCATGAGCATGGTCGTGACGAGCACGAACTTGCGGCCGCGCTTGTCGGCGATGCGGCCGAACACGATGCCACCGAGCGGTCGCATCAGGAATCCGACGGCGAAGACCGCGAGTGTGGACAGCAATGCCGAGACCGGATTGTCGCTGTTGAACATCGCTGCGGCGATGAACGGAGCGAACACAGCGTAGGCGCTCCACTCGTACCACTCGAGGATGTTGCCCACGGAGCTGGCGAGAAGAGACTTCTTCTTCGATGCGAGAGTCACCGAAGTTGTTGCAACAGAATTCTTCTCAGATGTTTCGATGTTCATGTCCCTACTTCCGGGTCGCAGATTCCCCTCGGCCCCCAAGGCCCCTATCCGCACCCGAGCGATCGATCGGTCGGGCGATGTGAAGTGTGATGGGTCACATGGACCGCTGTCAAATTGGACACATCACCGCGAACCGGTGGGCGCCTCTCCGCGGCGAAAGGACCGGCCACGCAGGGTCCGGCACAATCGCTCCGGTGACGACCCTTCGCGACTGGCTGCGGCCCGCATCCCGCAACCCCGAGCCGCCCCTCGACCCCACCGAGCGCCGCGCGCTGTGGATCGAGATCACCATCGTCCTGCTCGTCACCTTCGGCCTGAGCGGGATCTCGTCGATCCTGTCGCTGGCCGAGGCGGCGCTGGCACCAGAACCGCTGTCGGATCAGACCGTCGCCCTCAACACGCCACGCTCGTCGCAGGGGTTCATCGATCTCGCCCGCCAACTCCTCGGCATCGTGCGCCTGCTCGCCTGGGGTGCCCTCGGCCTGTACCTGCTCTGGCGCAGCGGTGTCGGACCGCGACTCGCGGGCCTCGCCCGACCCGGTCTGCGCCGGGACCTGCTGCCCGGCCTGGGGCTGGCCGCCCTGATCGGACTCCCCGGACTGGTGCTGTACCTGGTGGCGCGGGCCGCCGGCCTGAACCTGACGGTCGCGCCGAGCCTGCTCGAGGACTACTGGTGGCGACTGCCCACCGAGGTGCTGTGGGCGATCGCCAACTCCGGGGCGGAGGAGATCCTGGTCGTCGCCTATCTCCTCACCCGCCTGCGGCAGCTCGGCTGGTCGGAGAATTCGTCGTTGCTCGCCTCCGCCCTGCTGCGCGGCAGCTACCACCTCTACCAGGGCGTCGGCGGCGGGTTCGGCAACGTCGTCATGGGCCTGGTCTTCGGGCGCTACTGGCAGCGCACCGGCCGGTTGTGGCCGCTCGTGATCGCCCACGCGCTCATCGACACCATCGCCTTCGTGGGCTACCAAGCACTGAGAGGCCACGTCTCCTGGCTGCCCTGAACGTAGAGTTGTCCGGGTGAACGGCGACCCTCGCGACCCTCGGAACCGGCCGCGGCCTCCGCAGGGACTTCCCCCGCAGGGCCCTCCTGCCCGGCGGGCAGTACCGCCGAACCCGCAGCGCGGGGTGCCACCGCAGCGACGGGGCGCTCCTCCGTCACAGCGACGGGGCGCTCCTCCGTCACAGCGTCGCGGCGGCCCCCCGCCGTCCCCCGAGGGCACCCAGGTGCTCCGGCGCGACGGACGACCGCAGTCACCGCAGGCGTGGTCGCAGGCACCCGCCCCGAACTACCGGCCCGCTCCGCGGCAGGACCGGCAGCAACCGCCCCCGCAGCAACGACGCGACTGGGCACCGACGCAGCGACCCGAACGGATCGCCGACCCCGCCCCGAACCGTCGCCCGCCGCGCGGGAACACACCACCGCCCGCACCCCCGCGACGCCCTGCGGCACCGCCTTCACGACCGGGCCCGCCCTCACGACCGGCACCACGCAGCCCGCTCGGTGCCCGGCGCATCCTGCGGCGACTCGCGATCGTCCTGGTGGTGCTCGTCGTCGCGATGGGCGCGAGCATGGTCTACCTCGACGGCACACTCGCGCGCGTCGATGCGCTCGCCGATTACGACGGCCGGGTCGGCGACACCCCCGGCACGAACTGGCTGCTCGTCGGCTCCGACAGCCGCGTGGGCCTCACCCCCGAGCAGGAACAGGAACTCGCGACCGGCGGGGAGGTCGGCGCCGACCGCACCGACACGGTGCTGCTCGTCCACATCCCGCCCGGTGGGGGCGCCACGACGATGGTCTCGCTGCCCCGCGATTCCTACGTGAGCGTCCCGGGCTTCGGCCAGGACAAGCTCAACGCGTCGTTCGCGTTGGGCGGACCGCAACTGCTCGTGCAGACGGTCGAGGGCGCCACGGGCGTGCACATCGATCACTACGCCGAGATCGGCTTCGGCGGGTTCGCGTCGATCGTCGACGCGGTCGGCGGGGTCGACATCTGCGTGCCCTATCCGATCGACGACCCCCTCGCCGGACTCAGGCTCGAACCGGGATGCCAGGAGCTCAACGGAGCGCAGGCCCTGGGCTTCGTGCGCACCCGCGCCACCCCGCTCGCCGACCTGGACCGGATGAACAACCAGCGCCTGTTCCTGTCGGCGCTGCTGAGCAAGGCCACCAGTCCCGGCACCTTCCTGAACCCCTTCCGGGCATGGTCGCTGATGTCGGGTGCGGCCGGGTCGCTGCGGGTCGACGACGGCGACCACCTGTGGAACCTCGCACGACTCGCGTGGGCGATGCGCGGCGAGACGGTCACCACGACGGTTCCGGTGGGCGGATTCGACGACGTCTACGGCATCGGCAACGTCTTGCTGTGGGATCGTGAGCGCGCCGTGCCGTTCTTCGGAGCCATCTCGGAGGGCGACCCGATCCCGCCGGAACTGCTCGCTCCGGCCCCCTGACGGACGCCGCGAATCGTCGTCGATCTTGGGGAAGGCTGTCCGAATTTTCCGTAGGGTAGCCGATGCTGCGTTGCCCAAGGGTAGCCAAGGCTTGGATGAAAAGCGCGTTGACCTGCACTAACGTCGTGATCATGACGACGATGGGCGACATGACCAAGACCAAGTTCCACACGCTGCTGCACGACCAGATCCGCCACGAGTTCACGGCGTCGCATCAGTACATCGCCATCGCGGTCTTCTACGACAACACCGATCTCCCGCAGCTGGCGAAGCACTTCTACGCGCAGGCCGTCGAGGAGCGCAACCACGCCATGATGATCGTCCAGTACTTCCTGGACCGCGACATGGCCGTCGACCTCACCGGCGTCGACGCGGTGCAGTCGATGTTCGAGGATGCCCGCGAGCCGATCGCGCTGGCCCTCGCCCAGGAGAAGAAGGTCACCGACCAGATCGTCGAGCTCGCCCGCACCGCGCGCGACGAGGGCGACTACCTCGGCGAGCAGTTCATGCAGTGGTTCCTGCAGGAACAGGTCGAGGAGGTTGCGACGATGACGACCCTGTTGACCGTGGCCGACCGTGCCGGTTCCAACCTCTTCAACCTCGAGGACTTCGTGGCCCGCGAGCTCAACTCGAAGGTGCGCGAGCCGCGCGGCAATGCCCCGCTCGCCGCCGGCGGCGCCATCTGATCGTTCCTCCATCCGGGGACAGCCCACCCGGAACGACGAAGGCCACCTCCCGCAGGAGGTGGCCTTCGTGCTGTCGTGAGCGGGTCAGCGCAGGGTGACCTGGCGGCTGCGCAGGCCGTCGCGCGACCGGCGCTCGGCGGCGGTGAGCGGTTCGTCCACGGCGAGGGCCTCGTCGAGGCGCTGCCCGAACTCGATGGTCGGGGTGACCCATTCGTCGGGGTGCTTCTCGCGGTCGAGGTCGAAGACCGGCACCAGCAGACCGTGGGTGCGGAACGAACCAGCGAACCGCGATCCCTCACCGAGGTGCAGACCGCCCGCCGCGTGCACGCGCGACAGCGCCGCCATCAGCGCGTCCTCGTCCTCGGGGCGCACCCAGCGCAGGTGCGCCTTCTCGCCCGGATCGACCCACCACGCGCCGCGGAGACCGTCGCCTTCGAGACGCGCGGACGGCAGCACGGCTTCGTTCGCGTGCTTGACGGTGTGCGCGATCTCGGCGCTCGGTTCGACACCGGCCGGGATCCACCAGTCGAAGTCGTTGTGGACGGTGATCGCCGGCACGGCTGCCGGGTCGATCAGCTCGGCCAACGGCGGGGTGTCGTCGTCGACACTCGCGACCTGCAGCGACGAGCCCGGCTCGGCCGTGTGCGCCCAGTACAGGGCCGCGGCCAGTTCACCCGCCGGGTCCGGGCCGAAGCCGGTGGCGAGCTGCAGGCCGACGTACGCGACCGGCTCACCGTTCTCCTCGCGGACCAGGGCCGCTACCCCGCCGGGGAGGATGGTCGCACCCACGACGCGACGGCCGTCCTCGGCCGCGGGCAGCTCCGCGAGGGCCGACGGCACGAACTCGCGCAGTGCCACGAGATCGCATTCGAAGGCGAGTCCTTCGAAGGGCCGGGACGTCGCGGCGGCCGCTGTTTCCCGCTCGAGTCGGCGCTGCTCGAGCTTCGCGGCGCGGTTGCTGCCGGGCTTGGGTCCGCTGTTTCTCTTGCTCTTCTTGGCCACGGCGTCAAACTACACGGCGACCCGTGTCGCGATGTCGAGGTCGCGGGACCGGGTGGGGGTGCTCACCGATCGAAGGCGGCGTCGAGCTGCAGCTTGGTGCGCCCGGGATGGTTGGTGGCGACCCACTCGACGCCCAGCTCGCGGCACAGTTCGACGTCGGCGGGGTCGTCGACGGTCCAGCAGTAGGTGGCCCGGCCCGACAGCGCAGCCCGGTCGACGAGATCGCGGTGCTCGCGCAGCGTCGCGATCGAGGGACCGACAGCGGTCGCGCCGACGGTGGTCGCGGCACTGCCGCGCAGGTAGCGCGAGGTCTCCCCCAGCAACACGGTGGGCAGCAGCGGCGCGGCCCGGCGGATGCGCCAGACGGCCCCCGCCGCGAACGACATCACCACCACCCGGGAGAAATCGGCCGATGCCGGGGTCGCGAGACCGAAGCGGGCCAGTTCGGCGAGCAGTTTGCTCTCCACGAGACCGCCGTAGCGGACGGGATGCTTGGTCTCGACGAAGACCTTCACCGGGACACTCGTGAAGTCCATGACGAGTTCGAGCAGTTGCCGCAGCGTGAGCAGGTCGGCGGGCTCGCCGGGGCGTCCGTAGTCGTACTGCGCGAGCTCGTCGAGGGTCATCTCGCTGACGACACCTGTGCCGTTCGAGGTGCGGTCGATCGTGCGGTCGTGCACGCACACGAGGTGACCGTCGCGGGTGAGCCGCACGTCGCATTCGACGCCGTCGGCACCTTCCTTCAACGCGAGCTCGTAGGCGCCGATCGTGTGTTCCGGGAGGGCGGCGGACGCACCGCGATGCGCGACGACCCGGGGATGCGCGCTGCGGGTCACGGCGCCACCGCCTCAACGCGCTCCTCGTCGTCCGCTCGTTCTCCGGCCGATTCCGGAGCGTCGTCCTGTTCTTCGCGGGCCTGTTCCTGCTCGCGCACGGCGGCGGGGACGATGGGCGCGATCGGCGACGAGGCCGGACCTGCCGCGTGGGTGAAGCGGCGACGGCGCAGCGGCCGTCCCCACAGGTCGGCGTCGTCGAACAGGCGCAGGACGTGCAGGGTCGACAGCGCGACGACCGTCCCGAGCGCCGCGAGGACGGCGGTGAGCAGGACGCCGTCGGCGCGGGCCTGCAGGGTGTCGCGCTGACGCCACGCGAGCAGCGCCACCATGAGCACACCGTTGACCACCCACAGCACCCACCAGGTGCGGATCGCGCGGAGCAACCGCGGGTCGCGGTCGGCGATCTCGGTGAGGAAGACACCGGGCATCGCGAGGTTGAGGCCCGGAACGACCAGCCCCGCGAGGATGGACAGCGGCGACCGCGACTCGGCGAGACCACGCTCGGCGTAGATGCGCCGGCGCAGGTCGATCAACCGCAATCCGGATGCGACCGCCGCGGCCAGCGCCACGACCGGCCCGACCACCTGGGTCGCCCACACCGCGGCATCCGACAACGCGAGCACGAGCGGGTCGACGAGACGGGTGCGGTTGTACAGCAACACTCCGTACCGGACGGCCTCGGCGACCGCCGCGAGACCGAAGACGACGGCGGTGCCGACGAGCAGCGTCGGCGCGAAGTCGGCGGCGGTCTCGGCGCGATCGGGTTCGACGGCCTCGTCCGGGAGCGGATCGAGCAGTCCCCAGCGGGGCATCTCACGATAGGACGGGGTCTCGGGAGCCGGACACCCGTGCGCAGGCGACGTCGGTTCGGTCGTCGGAGCACCACCCGCGGGTCGCGCGACCCAGCGGAAGTTACGGCGCGACGGAGGAACCGTCCCGTCGGGGGCGACGGGTGAGAGCAGCACACCGCGGCAGGCCGGGCACCACTGCCGCGGCTGATATGTCACCGGCCAGCGATTCTCACAGCGCACACAGATCTGATAGGCCGACATCAATAGATCTTTGCCGGTTCGTCGCGCTCGGAGACGAGCGGGAGTCCGTGCTTCTGCCACGCCACCATGCCGCCCGCGACCTGGAAGGTCTCGTACCCGATGCTGGCCAGGTACTCGACCGCTCCGAGGGAGCGGCCGCCCTGCCTGCAGATCACGTAGATCTCGGCGTCGGGGTCGAGTTCCTCGATGTGGGCGGGCACGTCGGCGAGCGGAATGTGCAGCGCGCCGGGGGCGTGTCCGAGTTCCCATTCGTCGTCCTCGCGGACGTCGAGGAGGACGACCTCGTCGCCGAGTTCGGGTACCAGGTCGACCGACACGGTGGGCACGTCGGAAAAGCTCACGTCTCAATAGTGGCACGCGGCGTGAACGGATGTGGGTGTGGTCGTACCGATACTGTCCGCAGGTGGGGCAGGTGGGTCTTCCACAACACTCCCCATCAACCCATCCGCTGGAGTTATCCACAGTTTCCACAGGTTCATCAACAGGCCTATCCACGCATGGGGAATCACGCTCGAGACATCTCACAGTGGACAAGCACCCGCCGATGGCCCGCGCCGGGTCCGTCGCTGAAATGATCGGGTCATGGAATTACGCATCTTCACCGAACCCCAGCAGGGCGCCACCTACGACGACCTCCTCGCCGTCGCACAGACCGCGGAACGACTCGGCTACGGCGCGTTCTTCCGCTCCGACCACTACCTGGCCATGAACGCCGAGGGCCTGCCCGGACCGACGGACGCATGGATCACGCTGGCCGGTCTCGCCCGCGACACGTCGACGATCCGCCTCGGCACGCTCGTCACCTCGGCGACCTTCCGGTACCCCGGCCCGCTCGCGATCTCCGTCGCGCAGGTCGACGCCATGAGCGGCGGACGCGTCGACTTCGGATTCGGAGCCGGCTGGTTCGAGGAGGAGCACCTCGCCTACGGCATCCCCTTCCCCACGCTGAAGGAGCGGTTCGACCGCTTCGAGGAGTCCCTCGCGGTCATCACCGGCCTGTGGGACACCCCCGAAGGCGAGACGTTCTCGTACGAGGGCGAGCACGTGCGGATCGAGAACTCCCCGGCGCTGCCGAAGCCGTACCAGCGTCCCCACCCACCGATCGTCATGGGCGGCGCAGGCAAGAAGCGCACGCCGGCACTGGCGGCGCGCTACGCCGACGAGTTCAACATGCCGTTCAAGTCGCTGGACGAGACGAAGGTCCTGTTCGAGCGGGTGCGCTCGGCCTGCCGGGATGCCGGACGCGACCCCGAGGAACTGACCTACTCGAACGCACTCGTGCTGTGCTGCGGCCGGGACGAGGACGAGATCGCGCGTCGCGCGGCACGGATCGGCCGTGAGGTCGACGAACTGCGGGAGAACGGACTCGCGGGCACGCCGCAGGAGTTGATCGAAAAGATCCGCACCTTCGCCGAGGCCGGGACGCAGCGCATCTACCTGCAGGTCCTCGATCTCGCCGATCTCGAGCACCTCGAACTGGTGGCGAACGAGGTCATGCCCGCCGTCGCGGATCTCTGACGCGCAGGCGGTGCCTGCAGTCCTAGCCGGGTCAGTGGCTGCTGGTGGAGCCGAGGAACGCTTCGATGTCCCGGCTCCACTCGCGGCTGCGCCGCACCTCGAGACGCCAGTGCGCGAGGGCGAACAGCCCGGCCGCGGCGGCGGCGGAGAACGTCCACAACCACACCCCGAACAGCACGGCGGTGAACTTCGCGGCGGAGGTGGTCAGCGGGGGCTGCGTGTATTCGCCGGTGCTCGCCTCGACCCAGACCTGCACCTCGCTGCCCGCGGTCGCGAGACTGTCCACTTGGACGAGCGCGTGGCGCGTCTCGTCGCCCCAACCCCAGGTCGCGGGGGCCGAGGAGATCTTCACGGTCTCGCCCCATCCGGAGGAGTCGCTCAGGGCATCGGCGTCGAGGACGGCCGTGACGCTGACACGTTCGGCGTTCTGCTTCTCGGAGAGTTCGAGCTGGGAGCTCCACATGGTGGCGGACAGCCACACCGCGACGGGGATCAGGATCGCCATCACGGCGATCATGAGGGTGAAGCAGCGCGCCTCGAGCTTGTCGGTGCGACGCACGAGCGGATCCCGCCTGCGCAGACTTCGCCGTGTGCGCCGCAGATACCCCGCTCTGGTCGTCATGTCGGCAAGCCGTCCCTTTCCCCCTCTGGAATGATCCCTTCTTCCAGAATGCGTCCGCCTTCGGGGAAGTTCAAGGAACGCCAACGCATCTCACACTCGCACTGCGAGCGGAGATGTGGTGCGCGACACCGTCGAACCCTGAGCCCGACGCTCTCTCAGGCGCCGAGGCCCACCGGGCAACTCACGCCGGTGGCGTGGACGGGGCAGTAGCCGTTGGGATTCTTCGCGAGGTACTGCTGGTGGTAGTCCTCCGCGTAGTAGAACTGCGTGAGCGGGGCGATCTCCGTGGTGATCTGCCCGTATCCGGCGTCGGCCAGTCGCTTGCCGAACGCTTCGGCCGTGGCCTCGGCGACCTCGATCTGCGTCTCGTCGTGGGTGTAGATCGCCGAGCGGTACTGGGTGCCGTGGTCGTTGCCCTGCCGCATGCCCTGGGTGGGGTCGTGGTTCTCCCAGAACTGCTGCAGGATGTGTTCGTAGCCGATCACCTTCGGGTCGAAGACGACGAGCACCACCTCGGTGTGCCCGGTCCGGCCGGAACACACCTCCTCGTAGGTGGGGTTGGGGGTGTAGCCGCCGGAATAGCCGACCGCGGTCGAGTAGACGCCGTCGAGCTGCCAGAACTCCTTCTCGGCGCCCCAGAAGCAACCCATGCCGACGACTGCGGCCTGCAGGCCCTCGGGGAAGGGGGGAACGATGCGGTTGCCGTTGACGTAGTGGGTCTCGGGGACGGGCAGCGGTTCGGCGCGACCGGGGAGCGCGTCCTCGCGCGTCACCATCTGCGACTTCGAACCTGCACGGGCGAGGATCTCGTCGAACCAGGACATGACCCGATGCTACGCGCGGGTCGGAGCGACAGTCCGTTCGTCGGAAGCGACCTGCTTCGGCGCGAGCCAGCGGCTCTTGATCCAGTGCGCAGCCGGAACCTCGACGCTGCGGTACAGCACCTCGGCGACGAGACCGCAGCCGATCAGCAGCAGCACGATCGCCGCGGTCGTGCCGACGATGCCCACGGTGTTCTCGTAGATCCGGTACATCACGAGGGTGTGGGTCAGGTAGATGCAGTAGCTGCGAGTCGCGACCCAGGAGACGACGGTCGAGCGCGCGAGGCGCCCGTCGTACCGCGCGACCAGCACGATCGCCGCGAAGACCACCGTCACCGTCCACAGATAGCGGCTGCCCGACCAGTAGACGTTGATGTCCGTGGCCATCACGATCACCGCGATCTGCGCGAACATCGCCGCCAGCAGGGCGCGCAGCGAAATCAGGCCGGCCCAGCCGAAGTACACGATCTGCCCCAGGAACAAGGTCGGCAGCGTCGACGCGATCTTCGACAGGAACGGCACCGTGTACGGCTCGGGCACGTACAGGTTGTAGAGGAGCACCAGCATGCACAGCACGGCGCCGAGCATCGGCACCGCCACCGGCGCCGTCCGCAGCAGCGACCGTCCCGCCACGCACCACAGGTAGAACGAGATCTGTGCGGCGAGCGTCCACACCACGCCGAGCACGATCACCTGTGGTTTCAGGAAGAACGCAGCCAGGAAGAAGGACAGGAACGCCTCGGAGACCGACACCGTGGTGTGGCCGCTGAAGGTGCCGTTGATGCCGAGCCACACGAGCACGACCGCGGCGAGGATCGCCACCCAGAAGGCCGGCAGGAGCCGCGCGGCCCGGGCGATGAGGAACTTCCGGCGGTCCTGCCGGATCGCGGACCGGGTGACGAGCATGCCCGTGAGCATCATGAACGCCGTCACCCCGACGGACGACAGGTGCTGGTTGAGGCCGGCGCCCTTGACGAGTACCTCGTAGGTGAGGTCGATGCCCCACCAGCCCGTCCCGAGGTCGTCGATCAGGTAGAAGGCGATGTGGGAGTAGAGCACGGCCGCGACCGCGACGAACCGGACGACATCGACGCCCGGCAGATCCACACGCGGTGCATCGGCCCCGCGTGTCGGTTCGTTCAGGAAGGGCCGAAACACGCGCCAATGTTAAGGTCCCGTTCACGCAGCCGTTGCCGATGGTCCCGATATCCGACTGTTTGCGCTGGTGAGAGCTATTTTCCGGACGCGTGGGCCGTTCCGGGTGCTCTCCGACACAGTCGCGGTCCGATCGTGTCCGCATTACGGGGAATGTTGCGGACGGTGTAGTTATGGACTTGGGTGGAAACCCGAGAAGGTACGGAATAACTGCACGGGCCGGACGGCCCGGTGAAGAAGGGACCCTTCGTGGCTGAATACACACTTCCGGACTTGCCCTACGACTACGCAGCGCTCGAGCCGCACATCTCGGCGAAGATCATGGAGCTGCACCATTCGAAGCACCACGCCACCTACGTCGCCGGTGCGAACACCGCTCTCGAGAAGCTGGCCGAGGCCCGCGAGAACGGCACCATGGCGGCCCAGGCGACCAAGCTCGAGAAGGACCTCGCCTTCCACCTGGGTGGTCACACCAACCACTCCGTCTTCTGGAACAACCTCTCCCCCGAGGGTGGCGACAAGCCCGAGGGTGAGCTCGCTGCTGCGATCGACGATGCCTTCGGTTCGTTCGATAAGTTCCGCGATCACTTCTCCGCGAACGCGAACTCCATCCAGGGCTCCGGCTGGTCGATCCTCGCGTGGGATTCGATCGGACAGCGTCTGATCATCGTCCAGCTGTACGACCAGCAGGGCAACATCCCGATCGGCCTGACCCCGCTGCTCATGCTCGACATGTGGGAGCACGCCTTCTACCTGCAGTACCAGAACGTCAAGGCCGACTACGTCAAGGCCTTCTGGAACATCGTCAACTGGGCGGACGTGCAGGCTCGCTTCGAGCGCGCTCGCACCGCCACCTCGGGCCTGATCGTCTAGTACGGATCGGTCATACAGGTCGCGAGACCGACAGCGAGGGCGCCGGGACACCGGCGCCCTTCGTCGTCTCCGGGCCTGGTCTTTCCTATCCGCTACAGGAATCGCTATCCGCCGCAGCAATTGCCGAGGCGGATAGCAAGAGGTGTAGCGGCAGTGCTGGCACTCGACACCTCTTGTGTGCCAACGAAGAAAACGGGCATTCTCCCCTTACCGACCGAGAGGGAGGAGTGGGATGAACGCCGAGGAACACAGCCGCATCGAGCTGTCCGCATTCCAGTCCGCCGGGTCGCTTCGAGGTTTCGTCGTCTCGGGCAGATGGCCCGCGACCACCCGCGAATGGGCCCAGGTGCTGGCGATGACGGTGCGGATCGCGTCGCTGCCGGGACTGCTGCCCACCTCGACGGTGTTCGGGGTCAAAGAAGAACTGCCCGACGACCCCGAGCCCGGAACCGTGGGCCTCGTGGTCGCCGAAGGTCCGGTGCTCGGCGAGCGTGCCGTGCAGCCCGGACGGTTCGCCGAGCATCAGCCGCCGGCACTGATCATGCTGCATCCGCCGTCGGAGACGACGCCGTCACTGCCGGAGAACGCCGGCGCCGCCTCGGGCTGCGTGCTGCTCCCCGGGATCCCACATCTCGGGCTCGAGCATCGCGCCGCGTGGGTCGAGGCCGAACCGGACGGCACGGTGACGGCACTGGTCAGCAAGGTGGGAGTGGATCCGGGCAACGACCCCGACACCGCGATTCTGGCCATGCTGCTCGCTTCGTGAGGGCGCCCTGAAAACGAGAGTTCGGTTCTCCTAAAGTTAGCATTGCCTTTACAGAATTCGGTTCGCCGGGCTAACGTTGTCGTCGGCGAAGGGGAGTAGCCCCCAATCGCAGGGTCGACATACTGGCGGCGCCCGACAACGGCACTGCCCGGCCCCGCGGACCGGATCATCCTCCGGTGGGCGAGACCTTCGGCCGCTGGTCGCACCGTGCGTCCGGCGTCCGGAGGAAGCCCCGTTTCCTCCATACGAAAGGAGGAAACGCATATGTGGTCCGCGCTCGTCCTGTCCTTCGCAGTCGTCTTCGTCGCTGAACTCGGCGACAAATCCCAGCTCATGGCGATGACCTTCGCCCTGCGGTATCGCTGGTGGGTCGTCCTGTCGGGGATCCTGTTCGCGACCACCGCGGTGCACCTCGTGTCAGTGGCTGTCGGGCACTATCTGGGTGTCGCGATCCCCGCGACCGCCATCTCCATCGTCGGCGGCATCGCCTTCCTGATCTTCGGCGCGTGGACGCTGCGCGGCGACTCCCTCGACGACGACGAGCAGTCCAAGGCCGGACGCGTCGCGCGCTCCGCCTTCCTCGCCGTGACCTCGGCGTTCTTCCTCGCCGAACTCGGCGACAAGACGATGCTCGCGACCATCACGCTCGCGACCGACAACAACTGGGCCGGGGTGTGGATCGGGTCCACCGTCGGCATGGTCGCCGCCGACGCGCTGGCCATCGTCATCGGTGCCGTGTTCGGCCGGCATCTTCCCGACAACGCCATTCGCTACGGTGCTTCCGCCCTGTTCTTCGGCTTCGGCGCGTGGATGCTCGGCGACGGCCTGTTCCCGGCGACCGGCGTCGTCGGACCGATCGCCGGCGCGGTGGCCCTGCTGCTGTCCGTCGCCGCGATGGTGGTCGTCCGCCGGCGCGCCCGCCGTGTCACGGAGGACGAGGCCCCGGCGCTCATGCGTCCCTGATCATCGTTCCGAACAGTGTCTTTCCACTCTGCACAGGAGTATGCTTGCCGATAGGCAAATAAATTCGGAGGTGGTTCCATGTCTGAACTCACGGACAGCACCCCTCGATCCGAAACTCCTCCGTTCGACGCGGAAGACGTCCATCGTCTGCGTATCGCGATCGGACGGATCTCCCGCCGCATGGGCATGTTCGCCTCGGAGGAAGGGCTGACGCGTTCGCAGTCGACCCTCCTCACAACCGTCGCCCGCCACGAGACGATCGGAGTCCGCGACCTCGCGGAGATCGAAGGGCTCAACCCCACCATGTGTTCGCGCATGGTAAGCAAACTCGAAGACGCCGGGTTGCTCACCCGGTCCCCCGACACCGACGACAAGCGTGTCGTCCGCGTCCACATCACTCCCGCCGGTGCCGCACTCTCGGCGGAACTGCGCGACCGCCGCACCGCCCTGTTCGCCCGTCACCTCACCGAACTGAGCGACCGGCACCTCGAAGCTCTGCACGACGCACTGCCCGCCCTCGAGGCACTCTCGCAGCGCGTCGCCGATTCACCGCGCCCCTCCGCCGGGAGGGGTCGCCCGTGACAATGCTCGCCGACATCAGAGGACAGACCTTCGCCGCCCTGCGCGGCCCCAACTTCCGCCTCTACATCAGCGGCCAGGCCGTCTCGCTCATCGGCACGTGGATGCAGACGGTCGCGCAGTCGTGGCTCGTCCTGCAGCTCACCGGCTCCGCGACCGCCATCGGCATCGTGCTCGCACTGCAGACCGTGCCGATGCTGCTGCTCGGCCCCTACGGCGGCGTGGTCGCCGACCGCTCCGACAAACGCCGGCTCATGATCGGGTTGCAGACCCTCATGGGTGTGCAGGCCCTGATCCTGGGGCTGCTCGTCGTCACCGACACGATCGCCCTGTGGCACGTCTACGTCCTGGCGGTCGCGCTCGGCCTCAACCAGTGCTTCGAGAACCCCGCCCGACAGTCGTTCATGCTCGAACTGGTCGGTCCGGAGGATCTGCGGAACGCCGTGAGCCTGCAGTCGGTCCTCGCCTCGTGCTCCCGCATGATCGGCCCGGCCGTCGCCGGCCTGGTCATCGCCGCGGGCGGACTCGGCGTGTGCTTCCTGCTCAACGCCGCGAGCTTCGTTGCCGTCGTCACCTCCTTGCTGCAACTCGACGTCTCCCGGCTCCAGCGCTCCCCCGCCGCCGCCCGCGCGAAGGGACAGCTGCGTGAGGGTTTCGCCTACGTCCGCAGCACGCCCGACCTGGCCGTCCCGCTGTCGATGATGGCGCTCGTCGGATGTCTGGCCTTCGAGTTCCAGGTGGTTCTGCCGGTCTTGGCCGACCACACCTTCGCTGCCGGTGCCGGGGCCTACGGCTTCCTCACCGCCGCGATGGGCGCCGGATCGGTGGTGGGGGGCCTCGCCGTCGCCACCTGGGGTCGCACCGGAACCCGGCCGCTGATCCTCACCTCCCTCGCGTTCGGCATCGCCATGGCGGTCGCCGCCGCGGCCCCGAACCTGACCACGCTCATCGTGCTCATGGTGATCGTGGGCGCACTGAGCGTGACGTTCACGTCCACCACCAACAGTTCGCTGCAACTCGCCTCCGCGCCGACGATGCGCGGACGGGTGATGGCCCTGTGGTCGGTCGCCTTCCTCGGCTCCACGGCCATCGGCGGTCCCATCGCCGGATGGGTCTGCGAGCAGTGGGGTGGCCGGGCCGGATTGCTGCTCGGTGCCGTCGCGTGTCTCGTCGCCGCGGCGATGGGAGTCGTCGCACTGCGCCGCCGGACCGCGACCCCCGCGGAACCCGCGGCCGTGACCGGTTAGGGTTCGTGACGAACGACACTCACACGCCGTAGGGCTCTGTGAGAGAACCCGACGGAGTCGGACTCGGTGCCAACGAGCCCGAACCCGTCGGGTTCACGCAGCCCTCGGCTCGGGACAGGAGATACGAACAGTGGAGATTCAGGGATCCGCCGCACTGGTGACCGGCGCCGCATCCGGTCTCGGCGCCGCAACCGCACGCCGTCTCGCCGACGCCGGAGCCACCGTCTTCGGCCTCGACCTGCAGCAGTCCATCGACCGCGTCGGCGATGCCGCACCCGCGGGTGTCACGCTCCTCGCCACCGACGTGACCAGCGGCGACGAGGTGCAGGCCGCCGTCGACCGCATCGTCGAGTCGGGTGTTCCGCTGCGCATCGTCGTCAACTGCGCCGGTGTCGGCTGGGCCGGCCGCATCCTGTCGAAGAACGGCCCGCACGACCTCGAGCTGTTCCGCACGGTCATCACCGTCAACCTGCTCGGCACCTTCAACGTCATGCGCCTCGCGGCCGACGCGATCTCCAAGACCGAGACGGTCGACGAGTCGGGTCAGCGCGGCGTCGTCATCAACACCGCCTCGGTGGCGGCGTTCGAGGGCCAGATCGGTCAGATCGCGTACTCCGCGTCGAAGGGTGGCGTGCACGGCATGACCGTCCCCGCCGCACGCGACCTCGCGCAGTTCGGCATCCGCGTCAACACCATCGCCCCCGGCATCGTGGACACCCCGATGCTCGCCGGTGTCACCGAGGAGTACCGCAAGGGCCTCGAGGCCGGTGTGCCGTTCCCGTCGCGGCTCGCCCAGCCCGCCGAGTACGCGCAGCTCGCGCAGATGATCGTCGAGCACGACTACCTCAACGGTGAGACCATCCGCATGGACGGCGCGCTGCGCATGGCGCCGCGGTAACCCTTCCTCCGGTAACCCCGCCTCTTCCGTGCGCGTTTCCGGCAGTTCCGGCTGCCGGGAACGCGCACATGCGTTAGACCGGACCCATGCGGATCGTTCTCGCCGTGGTGCTCGTCGTCGCGCTCGTCGGCGTCGCCGGGTGGGCGCTGCAACGACGCCTGATCTACCTGCCCGACAGCTCCACTCCCCCGTCCGCCGCGACCGTCCTGCCCGGTGCGGAGGACGTCGTGCTCACCACCTCCGACGGTCTCGCGCTCGACGCCTGGTTCGTGCCCGGTCGCGCTCCCGACGGCCCCGGAGCCGGCTTCACGGTTCTCCTCGCTCCCGGTAACGGCGGCAACCGACTCGGCCGCGTCGACACCGCCGCCGACCTCGCCGCGGCGGGTTTCTCGACGCTCCTGTTCGACTACCGCGGGTACGGCGGCAATCCCGGCGCCCCCACCGAGGAGGGTCTCGCCGCCGACGCCCGCGCGGCCCTCGAGCATCTCCGTTCACGCGACGACGTCGACCCCGCCCGGGTGCTGTACTTCGGGGAGAGCCTCGGCTGCGCCGTGGTCACCGCGCTCGCCGTCGACGAACCTCCCGCCGGGATGCTGCTGCGCTCGCCGTTCACCGATCTCGCCGCCGTGGCCCGGCACCACTATCCCTTCGTGCCCGCCGCACTGTTGAAGGACGAGTTCCCCGTCGCCGAACTCGTCGGCCACATCGACGTGCCGATCACGGTCGTCTACGGCACCGCCGACAGCATCGTCCCGCCGGCCCAGAGCTCGGCAGTCGCCGATGCCGCCCGATGGCTGCACGAGCGGGTCGAGCTCGACGGTCTCGAACACAACGATCCGCCGATGTTCGGCGCGCCCGTGGTGGACGCACTGATCCGGCTCAGAGCAGGCCTGTGAGCCTGGCGGAGCCGTCGACGAGGAATCTCACCAGATCGGGATCGGGTTGCACCTTCGCGGCCGACCCGTGCAGGTACAGGCCGCCGACGACGAAGGACGACGAGTCGCGGATCGGGACGGCCAGCGCCGCCCTGCCCAGCCGGGTCTCCTGGCACTCCTTCGCGTAACCGGACGAGATGATGTCGCGCAGCTCCCGCGCCAGCGACTCGCGCTCGCACATCGTGAACTCGGTGAGCCGGCGAAACTCGGCATCCGGAGCCGCCCCCGGCACGTGTGCCAGCATCAGCTTGCCGATGGCATTGGCGTGCAACGACTTCGACAGCGTGGTGATGGCGACGATCTCGTGGTCCGGATCCTGGTCGACGAAGCGGAGCCGGCTCCCGGCGAAGGACGCGACGTGCAATCCGAAACGCGTGCACCCCCGCAGGTCCTCCATCACGTCGTGGAGCGACTCGGACGGGGTGGATTCCGCTGCGGCCTGGGCGAGTTCGGCGGTGCGACGACCGAGCGCGAAACCCGACAGGTCGGGGACACGCACGAGATAGCCGTCCGCGACGAGCAGGTTCAGCATCCGGTAGGCGGTGGCGGGAGGCACTCCGGCGAACGTGGCGATCTCCTTGGCGGTGGTGCCGGGACCGAGCTGTGCGACGGCCTCGAGCATCCCCAGCGCCTTCTGCACGGCGTGGGGTTGTCGTCCTCCGAAAGTAGTCTCGGAGGACCGGATCGGCACGTGGGCGGTCACATCCGCTCCTCCTGTATGCCCCCCGTGACGATCCGCGGCCGCCCGTGCTCGTCGAGGACCAGTGTCCCCGCACCCGGCAGCAGATCCGAGGTCTCGACGGTGTCGAATGCTCCGATCGTCGCGAGGCTCTGCGGGCGGAGCCGGCGCAGCACCGCGCGCCAGACGGGTCCCGACACCAGGAGCGCGACGAGCGCCACCGGCACGACGAGCAGCGAGTGCGTGACCCCGTCGACGGCCGTGGCCACCAGCAGACCACCACCGAGCAACGCGACGAACACCGCCGCGACCCGCGTCCACGTGGTGTCCTCACCGATGCGGTGCAGGAACCGCAGGGATGCCACCGCGACCAGCGTGTACGCCGCGACCAGCGCGACCTCGACGACACCGTCGAAGACGGACGAATCCGCTTCCGCCACCAGGGTGTACAGGACGGCACCCGCGACACTCACCGCGACGAACGTCGTCACCGCGAGGTAGGGGGTGCGCAGGGTGCCGTGTACGCGGGCCAGAGCGGACGGCAGCACCCGTTCGACACCCATCGAGTACAGGAGCCTCGAGCCTGCCTGTGCGCAGCCGAGTGTCGACGCGAACCACGAGCACGCCATGCCCGTCTTCACGGCGAGCACGACCGCCCACGACGCACCGGAGTCGACACCGTCGAAATACGCTCCGATGATGAGCGATCCACGCCCGGTCAGCGAGGCGACGGCCGTGAAGACGAACAGCGCCCCGACGACGAGAGGGGTGATCAGCACCGTCCGGCTGACCGTGACGAGCGGCCGACGGGCCTCGGGCCCGAAGAACGCCGCGCTCTCGAATCCGGCCATGGACAGGACGGTCATGAGCGCCAGGAAGGGCAGCAGGCTCAGCGGTGAGACCGGCAGTTCGCTTGTCGTCGTTCCGCCCGCCGGCGCGACCAGCATCGTCGCGACGATCAGTACCAGCGAACACGTTTCGACGAGCAGGATCGCGCGGGTCGCGAACCGCACGCCGCGGATCGCGATCAGGGCGACGACCCCACCGAGCACCGCCGCCGTCACCAGCCACGGTCCCGTCCCCGGAAGATTCAGTCCCACAAGCTCACCGAGATCCAATACTGTGCGTGCTCCCTGGGCCAGCACGGAGATCGAGATGCCGAGATATCCGACGATGAGCGCCGTGCCCGTCACGAGCGCCGCGCGCGTACCGAGTCCCTGGAAGACGAAACTGTAGAGCGAACCCGCCGCGGCCAGGCGTCGCGTGAACTGCGTGATGCACCATGCGACCAGCACGACGACGCCGGTCGTCGCGGCGATGGTGAGCACACCCCCGAGTCCCGGAGCGCTCACGGTCATCCACAGGGCGATGAACACCATTCCGGTTGCGGGAGCGATCGTCGACAGCGACTGCCCGATCAGATCGAGCTGGGACAACTGCCGGCGGCCGAGCGCATGCAGGGGTGAGCGCACGTGATCCCCGGTGGGTTCCGCGTCCTGCGCGCGGTCGATCGCCGCCCGGAGTGCTGACGTCACGGCCGTGGTCCTTTCACTGGATTCGTCCGGACGCTAACCCCGTTCTGTTACAGCCGCATTACCTGCGCGAACACGACGTGCCGTCCAAGTGGGAATCCGCTCGCAGAGGCGATGCGAGGTGCATCACGCCACCGCCTTCCGCGCGGACTCGGGCGAACGCAAAACCCCACGTCGCCGAGCCCCGACGTCCCTGAATTCGAAGGCTCGCGTTCTCGTTCAGGGTGTCCCCGTTCGTTTCTCCGGCGTCGCACGCCCGACTCGAGACCGCAGCAGGATGTGTCCATCCCCACCTGCGAGGGATCCGCCGGGACCTCGACGAGGTCCCGAAGCGAAACGGAAGGAGTGGTCGCACACATGCTGTGGGTGCTGATCGCATCGATCGTCGGAGGCACGCTGTTGCTCGCCGGCATCCCCAAGACCCGGGACCGCCAGGGTCTGCTGCGCACGGTGCGCGGGTACAAGCTGCTGCCTGCGCCGCTCGAGGACGCGGTGTCGTTCGCGCTGCCGTGGGCCGAGATCGTCCTCGGTGCCGCGCTCATCACCGGCATCGCCGGACGATGGGCGGCCGCAGGCGCCGCACTGCTGTTCCTGTGCTTCTTCGGCGGCCTGACGATCAACCTTCTCCGAGGCCGTCGTGACCTCGACTGCGGCTGTTTCGCATTCGGTTCCCACGACATCCCGCGGATCGGGTGGTTCCACGCGGTGCGGGCCGGTGCGTTCGTGCTCGTCTCCGCAGCCCTGGCCCTCGTTCCCGCCGGCGCACCGTCGCTCGCCGAGCACCTCCTCGCCGTCGCGCTCGCCGCACTGGTGCTGGTCGTGGTCGTCACCGCGGTGCAGTTGCGGTCGATCGTGCATCCGGGCCGACGCCCGGTCGACGACCACCTGACGAAGGCCTCGATCGAACTTCGTGCCGCCTCGCCCCTCTCGCGGTACTGACACATCCGAACGGAGAAATCTGTGAACACCTTCCTGCTGATCGCGGTCATCGTGCTGGCCGTCGCCGTCGCGGCACTGTTCCTCATGCTGCTCGCCCTCGCCCGCGAGATCGGGCGCGTGCAGGTGCGTCTCGGCCCCCTCGGCGCCCGGATGATGGACACCGGCCCGAAGATCGACCAGGTCGCTCCGAGCTTCCGCGGCCTGCAGGACCACCTCGGCCGCGAGGTCGGCGTCGGTGGCCACCGCGACAAGGCGCAGCTGCTGCTGTTCACCGCGCCGTCGTGCTCGACCTGCAAGAGCCTGCTGCCCGGCGTCAAGGCGATGGCGAAGGCGGAGAAGGACCTCGAGGTCGTCATCATCTCCGACGGCACGCCCGAGGAGCACCAGAGTTTCCTTGCCGGTTCGGGTATCGGTGCCGAGCTCAGCTACGTCGACGCCCGCGATGTGGGCATCGCCTACCAGGTGGGCACCACTCCGTACGGCGTGATCCTCGACGAGCACGGCAAGATCCAGGCCAAGGGCCTGTGCAACCACATGGCGCAGGTCGAATCCCTCCTCAACGCACTCGAATCCGGCACGCCCTCGCTGCAGCACCTGCACGAGGCAGCCAAGACTCGCGCCGCAGCCGGTCTGTGATCTGCGAGCGCCGACCGCCCCGTCGGTACGGGCAGAATCTCATCCCCTTCTCGAGATCGGAGTACGTCGTTGGACCTCAGACCCTCATCCGGGGAACCGGAGATGCACGAGAACCGATATCCGGTGGACGAAGCCACCGTCAAGGAACAAGCCGAATGGATGGCCGGCCGCGGCGGATCCTTCATCGGCCGCACCGGCCGCAGGATGTCCGAGCGGGTCTCCCGCCGTTCGGTGATCAGCAAGATCGGCCGGTGGACCATGGGTGTTTCCGGTGTGGCACTGATCAGTTCGCTGCCCGTCACCCGCACTGCGCTGGCGCAGGAGCCGCCGGCTCCGACCCCCGCCGAACCCGAACCGCTCGTTCCGGTCTACGACGGCAAGGACCCCGCCGAGTGCGAGTACTGGCGCTGGTGCAACATGGACGGCACCTCGTGCGCGGCCTGCAACGGCGGCGGTGTCACCACCTGTGCGCCGGGAAGCCGTCCCGGAGCGGAGTTCTGGGTTGGATGCTGCACGCATCCCGACACCGGTAAGACCTACCTGATCGCCTACTACGACTGCTGTGGTGCACCGTCGTGCTCGAACGCCTTCTGCGGTGAACCCGACATGCAGGCCATCATGTACAACCCGGTCTCGGGCAGCTTCGACCAGGAGATCATCTGGTGCGTGTCCGACGAATCCCAGTCGTACACCTGCACGATGGCACCGATCATCGGTGAGGACTGCCAGACCCGTCCCGCCGCACGACCGAAGGTGGGCGCCGGATCATGAAGCGCACCCAACGGGCGGTCGCCGCGACCGTCCCGCTCGCTCTCGCACTGTCCCTCGCGGCGTGCTCGAGCGACGACGACTCC
The DNA here is from genome assembly GCF_000801125.1 of Rhodococcus sp. Chr-9. Classification (NCBI taxonomy): domain Bacteria; kingdom Bacillati; phylum Actinomycetota; class Actinomycetes; order Mycobacteriales; family Nocardiaceae; genus Rhodococcus; species Rhodococcus sp. Chr-9. The sequence goes on along the minus strand of NZ_JTIZ01000008.1, from coordinate 34,320 downwards.
TCCTCCGCGGCGGGCGAGGTCACCTACCCGACCGTCCCCTACACCACTCCCGGTGAGGGCATCTCCCTCGGTCACGACGATCAGGAGATCGGCGACACCATCCCGGAACCCGTGCATGTCTCGGAGATCCAGCCCGCGAGCGAGAACGACCTGCTTGCGGTCCTCCGGACTCCGGGCGGGCTCGAGATCGGTGTGAACGTCCTCGACCCGGTCACCGGTGTCGCGGGCAGTCGCATCGTCGTGGGTCCCGGCATCTGGGATCCGGTCATCCACGGGTTCGTCGGCGAGAGTTCCTCGGACCCAGCGGTTCTCGCCGCCGAAGTGTGGCGGCCGCGCGGTTCGCGCGGCCAGGCCGACTTCACCGTCACCACCTACTCGGGCGACCTGCTCGAGCCGGACGAGATCGAACTGCCCGACTACGCCCGCGCGCACTCGCGTCCCGGGTCCAGTGCCGTCACCTCGGACGGGAAGTACTTCGTGACGTGGGACGACGGCCTGTACGGCGTCCGCGTCGTCGATCTCGAGGCCGGCAAGGAGAGCGGCGCGCTGCAGATCATCGGGTGCGGTCCGTTCACCTGGCTCGTCGACCACAAGCTCTACAGCGTGTGCGAGGACACCCGCGAGCTGATCCAGATCTCCATCGACGATGCCGGTGTCCCCACCGAGACGGCGCGCACGAAGGTGCTGCCCGACGACTTCGTCAGCAACCGCAAGGTGACCTGGGCCGCGGACGCGAAGAAGGCACTGCTCGTCGGCGCGACCGGCGACGTCTTCGTCTTCGACTTCTCGAACGGTCTGCCGGAGGATCCCGTCGCTCCCATCGGGAACGCCGGACAGGACGGCGGCCGCTTCGCGGAGAACGCCATCAACAACACCGGCGACCGGATCGCGATCGAGTACACCGACAGCGAGATCCATCCGCACTCCGCGCGCGGTGGCGACATCGTCACGATCGAGCTGTTCGACGCGACCGGCCTCGCTCCGATCCGCACCCTCGATCTCGCGGCACTGGGGATGACGGACATCGCGTCCATGGCCTTCTCCGTGGACGGATCGATCCTGTATGTGGTCGGTTCGGGCCCCGAGGTCGACGGCGAGTCGGCCCAGCGCATCGTCGGTGTCTCGGCGAGCGACGGCACCGAGGTCAGTGCCGCCGAGGTCACCGGAACCGTCGACGACATCCGTTCGCTCCTGACCCCGCAGGTGATCCGATGACACGACCCGGTTCCGGGCTCGTGCTCGCTCGCCGACGCTTCCTCCGCCTGGGCACCCTCGGTGTCGGGGCGGTGGGGCTCGGCGCGCTCGGGTTCGGTGCCACCGCCTGCAGCTCCGGTACGTCCGGACAGCAGGCGGTGGCCACCGAGCTCGACTACATCCGTCCCACCGATCCCGAGGTGGCCGCGGCCGAGGCGGCCCGCGCCACCTCGGGAGCGACGGCAGCCTTCGCGCTCGCTGCGGGGGTGGGCGCCGTGGACCTCGGTGGGCGGATCGTGAACACGTGGACCTACGGCGGGGCCGCCGTCGCACCCGAGCTGCGGTTGTCGAAGGGCGACCGGGTGCGGGTGTCGGTGGACAACGGGCTTCCGCAGGAGACCACGCTGCACTGGCACGGCATCCGGATCCGCAACGACATGGACGGTGCGGCTCCGGTCACGCAGGAACCGATCGGCGCCGACGGTGGCCGGTTCGAATACGACTTCGTCGCACCCGATCCGGGCACCTACTGGTACCACTCGCACAGCGGACTGCAGGCCGACCGTGGTCTGTTCGGGGCTATGATCATCGAGGACCCGAACGACGCCACCGGCGCGGACGCCGACGCGGTGCTCGTGCTCGACGACTGGGTCGACGGTCTGGGCACCACCCCCGACGCGGTCCTGGCCGCGCTCAACCCGCAGGTCGCCGGGCACGGTCATGCCGGGCACGGCTCGGGGCCGGCCGAGTACACGGACGCCGATGCCTCGGTGGCGCAACAGATCACGTCGGCGGGCCACGGGGACTCCGTCCCGCTCGGCGGCATGACCCAGCACATCGCGTACCCGCTGCACCTGATCAACGGGCGTCCGCCGAACGATCCCGCCGTGGTGGAAGCCGCTGCGGGGCAACGGTTGCGTCTACGGGTCGTCAACGCGGCCGCGGAGACGCCCTACCGTTTCGCCGTGGCCGGTCATGAACTGACCATCGTCGCCGTGGACGGCTTCGACGTGCAGCCGACGACCGCTGACACCGTGATCCTCGGCATGGCGCAGCGGGTGGACGTGCTCGTCACGGTGCGTTCCGGTGCGTGGCCGATCGTGGCGAAGGTCGAGGGGCGCGACGGCTACGCGTCGACCGTGCTGCGGTCCCACGACGCGGTGCCGATGTCGAACCCCGATGTGGGATACGACATTCCGGAGCTGAACGGGCGACTCGTAACCGAGAGCGAACTGCGGCCCGCCGAATCGGTACTGCTCGAGAAGCGGGACGTCGACCGCGACTACCGCGTCGAGCTGATCCAGGCCGGCGACCGCTACGTGTGGGGCATGGCCGGCCCCGACGCCGGCCGACTGGTGATGAAGGAGGGTGAACGGATCCGGATCACGATGGTCAACTCGTCGCCGATGTGGCATCCCATGCACACCCACGGCCACACCTTCGCCGTACCGGGTTACGGCGGTCTGCGACGCGACACCGTCAACGTGCTTCCGGGGACCGAACTCGCCATCGAGTTCGACGCGGACAATCCGGGCGAGTGGATGTTCCACTGTCACAACGCCTATCACTTCGAGGCAGGAATGACCGCGAATCTGCGGTACATCCGGTGAGGACGAGATATGAAGAAGTTTCTTTCCGCGGTCGCGGGCACGACACTCGCGATGGGACTGCTGACCGGATGCGGCAGTGCGGACGCCGACGAACCCGCGGTCGTCATCGAGGTCTCCAACATGTCGTACAGCCCCGCATCGGTCACCATCGAGAAGGGCCAGACCGTGCAGTGGCACTTCGACGACTCGGGACTGCCGCACGATGTGGCGGGCGACGGACCGCTCGAAGGTGACCTGAAGAGCGAACTGCTCACCGAGGGCACCTACGAGTACACCTTCGACGAGGCCGGCACGTTCACCTACCACTGCACGCCGCACCCCGCGATGGTCGGCACGATCATCGTCGAATGATGCGGATCCGGTGGGGCTTGGCCGCGTTCGCGATGCTGGCCGCGACCTGGTGTGCCGGCTCCCCCACCGGGCCGGACGCGGAGATCGTCGTGCGCGACGTGCACTTCGCGCCGGTGGACGTGACCGTACCGGTGGGCGGCACCGTCCGGTGGACGTTCGACGACGGCGGGGTCCTGCACCACGTCGGATCGGAGGGCGAGTTCGACAGCGGCATCACCCCCGAGGGGAGCTTCGAGCACACCTTCACGACGCCGGGCGTCTACGAGTACCACTGCTCGGTCCACCGGTACATGACCGGAACCGTCACCGTGACCGGGTGACGGACAACGCCGTCCGCCGTCCGGTCGTATCCGTAAGCACCACAGCAAAGGAGCATCCCGATGACAGAAACACTCGTGCGTGAGCCTCTGGCTCACCCGCCCCTCGGAGTCGACGTACCGGAGATACGCCGACGCTCGAGAGCGCCGTCGCGAAGAAGACCCGCGGCGGCCTGATCGCCGGTGCCGCGGTGGTCGGCGCCGCCGCCGGTCTCGTCGCGGCCGCCTCGACCCCGACGGCCATGACCGCCGCGGTGATCGCCACCGGCGCGGTGACCGCACTGGCCGCCAACTGGTCGACCTGCGGTATGTCGGTGGCCGGCGTGGTCGCCGCACCGAAGCAGCCGGGACGCCGTGGGTCGTCGACCCCGATCCGCCGGCTCGGCTGGCACACCCTCGGATCGCTCGCGACGGGCATCCCCACCGGCGCGCTCTTCGGTGCGCTCGGCGCGCTCGTGACCGGCTCGGTGCCGTGGGCGTGGATGCTCGCGGCCTGGGGCGTGATCGCGCTCGGTTACGGCCTGCACGAGCTGGGCATGATCACCCTGCCGACGCCCATGCGGCGTCAGCAGCTCCCCCGCCACCTGCGGCGCACGATGGCGCCGTGGAAGGTGTCGCTGCTGTTCGGTGCGCTCATCGGCCCCGGCTTCATGATCTTCATCCGGTCCAGCGCGTACTACCTGCTGGTCCTCGGCGTGATCGCCTCGGGTTCGCCGGTGCTCGGCGCCGCGATGTTCGCAACCGTCAGCCTCGGCCGCTGCATGCCGAGCGTACTGGCCATCCTGCACACCCACCGCGGGGGTTCGATGCCCGGCTTCCTGTCGGCGATGTGCGTCGTCGACCGTCGTGTCCAGACCCTCACCGGCGGTGTCCTCATCGCCCTGGCGGCCTTCGCTCTTGCCGCACTGGTCTGATCTCCCGTGCGTGGTTCCGGTGGCCGAGGCCACCGGAACCACGCACGTGGCATGCTCTGCGCTACAGGTCCTCGACGAACGGGATGTCGAGCACCGCACGATCACTCATCCACTCGCGCAGGACCTTCGTGGCGATCACGTCGTCCTCGTTGTACTCGAGCAACCGCACACGCTGCGCCGGATCGGGCTCGCCCGCCATGCCCACGGCCTCGCGGTACCAGCTCATCGACGCCTCACCCCCGGCCTCGGCGTCACGCCAGTGATGCCCCGCGATCGGTGCGATCTTCTTCAGCCCCTTGCCGTTCGGACACACGAACTGGTCGGTGACGGCCTGGAAGATGTCGACCCACTCGTCCGAACCGATGAACGCCTTGACCTCCGCGAGCTCCGGCACACCCGGGAAGCCGTGGAACCGCCGCGCCGACGACAGCAACCACTTGTCCTCCGCCGACCGCGAATAGCAGTAGGCCGCAAAAGTCTTCCCGCGACGTTCGGCCGCGCGCCGCTGGTCCGACAGCCAGCGCCAGAACTCGGCGAACGAGCGTGCCTCGTCGTCGGTCGGCACGGGCTCCCACGTCGCGAACGGGATGTACTCGGAGGACGATCTCGAATTGAGCAGCGTGCCCCACAGATAGGCGCCGTGCTCGTGGTAGCTCTCCATGTCGATGTCGACCTCGACGTCGGCGCGGTGGACGTGCACGTGCCGGTAGCGACGCACGAGCGGCGCACCGGCGATCCACGCCCGCGCCGTGACGATCGCGTCCTCGAACGAACCCTGCGGCCACGCTTCCGGTTCCCCGCCCTCCCACCGGGCGAGGCCGTCGATGGTGTGCACCTCGAGTTCGCGCAGCACGGCGGCACGTTGCCCCGGCGCGACGAGCGACACATCCCGGGTGACGGTGAGTTCGGCGCGGCAGCGGTCCCACCACGGGCAGGTCTTGCACTCGCCGATCTGCGACGGCGCCGTCGGAGTGAGACCCCGCGCGATCTCGAGTCGGTCCGCCAGGCGGGCGTCGTAGTCGTCGAGGATCTGGTCGAGATCGTGCACGAGGATGCAGTCGCCGCCGTAGCCGATCGCGCCGGCGACCTTCGCGGGGCTCGCAAGTCCGTGACGTTCGAGCATCCGGTACAGGTGCGCGAGGCGCATCTGGTCGCGCACCTGACTGCGCACCTTGCGGGTCTCGTCGACAGCGGGTGCCCACGCGAACAGATCGGTGGTGAGCGCGCCGTGTCCGGGATCGGTGACCTTGTGGTTGACGACGATCACCGGGATGTAGCCGCCGTGTTCGGCGTCGCGCAGCAGGATCTCCGAGCGGCCGCGGCGTCCGGTGTCGGGTTCGCTCGGCAGCACCGCACCCCAGATGCGGTCGGCGCCCGCGCGGCAAGCGTCGAGTGTGCGCTCGGCGCGCTGCGACATCGGTCCTTCGGGGGCGACGAGCACCCACCCGTCCGGGTCGGCGTCGAACAGCGTCTGGCGGATCGCCTCGCGATGCGCAGCCGCCGCCTCCTGGCGTTGCCGCGCACCCGGATTCTCGGGTGCATCTGCGAGTTCGTCGGGGAAGGTGGCGTCGAGATAGACCCGGTGGCGGCACCTCGTCAGCGCAGCGGCCTCGAGGGAGACGGCTGTGCGCTGTGACACTCCGCGTCGGGGCCGCGGTAGTTCTCCGGTTGCGTCCACGACATTCCAGGGTATTCCCTGCACAGGCGACGGCTCGCAGCAGCACCGTCACGTTAGGCTGACGCGGGGCGCCGGAGCGTCGTGTCGTACCGAATGGAGGGTGCTGTTCGATGGGGTTGTTCACACGGAAGCGTCGCGCGACTCGCAGGGCGGAAGCGAAGGCGCTGAGGACCAAGGCGAAGATCGAGGCCAGACTGGTCGCGAAGAATCGGCTCGAGAACGACCGGCGGGCAGCGAAGGCCAAGGCGAAGATCGACAAGAAACTCGCGAAGTCGCAGGTCAAGCTCGACCAGGAACTCGCGAGGTCGCAAGCCAAGGTCGAGAAGGAACAGATCGCGACCCTCAAGGCACAGAAGAAGGCCGCCGAGAACCAGGGGCTCACCGCGGCGAAGGTGCGCCGTTATCTCGGCGTCGCGCGTCTGCTCGCGCCGGTGCTCGTCCCGATCGTCTACCAGGCCGTGACGGCGCTGCGCGGTCAGCTCGACTCGCGTCGCGCGCAGCAGCTCGGGGTGCCGATCGAGGAACTGGGTTCGTTCACCGGTCACGGTGCCCGGCTCAGTGCCCGCATCGCGGGTGCGGAGCAGTCGCTCGCGAAGGTCGAGCAGCGCAGCCCCAAGGACGCGGAGACGCAGAAGTTCGCCACCGCGACCCGCGAACGCCTCACCGATCTGACCGCCGCCGTGCAGACGGCCGAGCAGATGCCGGCCGCGCGCCGGAAGTCGGCACACGCGGCGATCTCGTCGGAACTCGACGGCATCGAAGCGGATCTGCTCGCGCGCCTCGGCGTGCGCTGACGCGGCCTGCACATCAGGAACGAGCACGACCGACAGTGACCAGGTATCCGACCGTTCTCGGCACCACCGCGGGCATCGCCACCGCGGTGCTGGCGGTGGCCGCCCACGGCGCCGCCGGCGGTGGTGTGCCGACGGGACCGGTCGCGGTACTGCTGGTCGCGGTCGCGGCGATCGTCGGGATCCTCGGCGCGCACCAGCCGTCGCTGTCCCCGCTCGTGCTCCTCGCCGGTGGGCAGGCGGCCACGCACGTCGCGCTCACCGTGCTGGTGCCCGGTCACGAACATCTGTCGGTGTCCATGCTGGGCGCCCACATACTCGCCGTCGCCGTGTGCGCGGTGCTGCTCACCGCCGCGGCCCACGTGTACGCGGCGTGCGGCACCGCGCTGCGGGTCGTGCTGCTGCGCGGCCCCCGGGTCNCCCGCCGTGCTCGCCCCGACCTCGTCGACCGACCGGCTCGTGTGGGGACGTGCACCCCCGGCCATCTCGCGGAGAGGACCACCGCTCGCCACGGCTGCGCTGTGACGATCGATCCTCCAACCACGAGAAAGACCCATACATGTTCGAGTTCTCCCGTCGCGCCCTCGTGGGCGCGACAGCAACCGCTGCGCTGATGGTCGCGGGCGCCGGCATCGCTTCGGCCCACGTCACCGTCGTCGCACCCGGAGCCGAGCAGGGCGGTTACACCGTCCTGACCTTCCGGGTCCCCACCGAGTCCGAGACCGCCGGCACGACCGCCCTCACCGTCGAGCTTCCGGGGCTGCGCTCGGCGCGCACCGAGCCGCTGCCCGGCTGGACGGCGACCGTCGAGAAGGATCCCGAGTCGCAGCTCGCGACCTCCGTGACGTGGACCGCCGAACCGGACGTGCAGGTCGGGCCGGGACAGTTCCAGCAGTTCGTCCTGTCCGTCGGGCCGCTGCCCGAGGAGGACGAGATCGCCTTCCCCGCGATCCAGACCTACAGCGACGGCGAGGTCGTGGCGTGGGACGAGATCACGACCGGCGACGAGGAACCCGAACGTCCTGCCCCCAGCCTGACCCTCGCGGCGAGCAGCGGCGACGGGCACGGCGGCAGTGGTGACGCGCACGCCACCGAGACCGAGCAGACCGCCGGCGCGTCGGAGGACACCACCGACAGCACCGCGCGGTGGCTCGGCGGTATCGGCCTGGTGCTCGGTGCGCTCGGCGCCGCACTCGGCCTCGGCGCCGTGATCCGGGGGCGGCGGGCATGAAGCGCATCCTCGTTCTCCTCACCGCGTTGATCGCGGCGCTGACCCTGTCCGTCGGTTCCGCAGCCGCCCACTCGGTGGTGCTGTCGAGCTCGCCCGAGGACGGCGAGCAGATCGCCGAGGCACCCGATCGGGTGACCGTGACGTTCAACGAGAACCTGCAGGAGCAGTTCGCGGCTCTGACCGTCGTCGGGCCGGACGGCAACCTGTGGTCGAAGAGCGACCCGATCATCGAGGGTGCGAACGCATCCGTCGAACTAGACGGTCTCGGCCCCGTGGGCGAGTACACGATCGCCTACCGGGTGACCTCCGCCGACGGACATCCCGTCAGCGGAACCCGCACCTTCACGCTCACCCAGGAGGGAACCGGCACGCCCGGTGAAGCGGCGTCCGGTGACACCGCGACCGGCGAGACCGGCGCGGAGTCGGGCGAGAGCGACAGCAGCGGACCTGCCATGTGGTGGTTCGTCGTCGCAGGTGTCGTCGTGGTCGCCGCAGGTCTCGCCTTCGCGCTGCGCAAGCCGAAGGCCTGACCCGCATGATCCCGGAACGCCGGCAGTGGCTCGTCGTGGCCGCTGCCGGCGTTGCCTTCGGAACCGTCGCGGGCATCGCCGTGGCCGGTTCCCTCGCCCTGCCCGCCCCCTCGAGTTCGGTGCGGGCGATCGAGCTGTGTGTCGGCTCGACCGTGCTCGGACTCGCGGTCCTGGCCGTGATGGTGCAGCGGCAACGCCGTCCCGCGGTTTCCTCCGACACGCTGTGGCGGACGATCGCCACGCTCGGCGGTGTCTGGCTCGTGCTCGCGAGCATCGACCTCGCCTGGGCCGCGTCCACCGCGGCCGATGTTCCCGCCGCGGACCTGGACGTGGGGCGGTTCGGGCAGTTCGTCGGCACCACCACGGGACGCGTGGATGCGGCGGCATGGGTGTGCATCGCCGCGATCGTCGTCGTCGCCGCTGTGGCGTACCGCCGGTCGGCGGCGTGGTCCACCCTGCCGGTGCTCGTCGCCGCGGCGCTCGCGTTGATCGCCCGGCCAGTCACCGGCCACATGGCGCAGCAACCGCTGGGGTCGCTGTTCAACGCCGTGCATGTGCTCGCGGCCGCGGTGTGGTTCGGGGTGCTCGTGGCGCTGGCCGTCACCGTGCGGGGCCGCGGAGCGTGGGCGGAACTGCTGCCGCGCTACTCGCAGCTGGCCCTGCGGTGCGTGGTGGCGTTGGTGATCACGGGCGTGGTCGACGCGGCGGTACGGCTCGGCTCGGTCTCCGCACTGCTGGGCACCGGCTACGGACGCGTCGTGCTCGCGAAGGCAATCGTGCTGTGCGCCCTGCTGGGGCTCGCGTGGAACTGGCGGCGCAACTGGCTCCCCGCTGCCGCGTCCCACCGTCTCCCGGAGGAGGAGTCGCTGCGCAACGCCGTCCTCGAGGTGTGCGCGATGTCGGTGGCGCTCGGGCTCGCGGCCGGATTGGCGACCACCGGCTGAGCCGTCACAACGTGGCCGCTCGTTCCAGGTCCTGCACGAACGAGCGGAACATGTCGTCGCGCTGCGATTTCGCCCGCAACACCGCCGACGGGTGCACGGTGACGACCACCGCCGGATCGCACGACCCGCACAGCTCCTCGGGCAGGTGCAGGACCTCCCCGCGGTGCTGTGTGAGCTTGAAGTCCTTACCGAGCAGCGACTGCGCGGCCGTGGCTCCGAGGCACACCACCACGTCGGGGCGGACGGCGTCGAGTTCGGCCTCGAGCCACGGCCGGCACGCCGCGACCTGCCCACCCGACGGTTTCTTGTGGATGCGTCTGCGGCCGTTGGCGGACCGGTCGAAGCGGAAATGCTTGACGGCGTTGGTCACGTACACCGTCCCGCGATCGATGCCCGCGCGTTCGAGGGCCTTGTCGAACAGGTGCCCCGCGGGCCCGACGAACGGTTCTCCCGCGAGGTCCTCCTCGTTGCCCGGTTGTTCGCCGACGAAGAGCATGCGTGCGTCGCGCACCCCTGCCCCGAAGACCGTCCGCTCGGCGGCCTTGTAGAGATCGCATCCCCGGCATCCCGCGGACGCGGCGGCGAGTTCGGCGAGGTCGCGGCTGTCGGGTACGTACTCCTGTGCGCCGGGATAGGTCACCATGGCTGTCGCATACCCGGCTTCACCGCGGTTGCACCAGTCGCTCGATCCAGGCGCGGCTGTCGGCGGGGTCGATGACGTCGTCGAGTTCGAAGCTCGTCGCCGCTTGCAGGGCCTTGCCCTGCTGGTAGGCGAGGGCGACGAGCCGGCCGAACAACTCCTCGCGCTCGCGGGGTGTCTCCGCGGCGTCGAGTTCCTTGCGGAATCCGAGACGCACGGCCCCTTCGAGTCCCATTCCGCCGATCTCCCCCGTCGGCCACGCGACGGTGAATTCGGGTGCGTGGAAAGATCCGCCGGCCATCGCCATCGCGCCGAGGCCGTAGCCCTTGCGGAGGATGATCATGCCGAACGGGACCGTCAGGCGTGCGCCGGCGACGAAGAAGCGCCCGAAGCGGCGCACGGTGGCGTCCTTCTCCGATTCCGGTCCGACCATGAATCCCGGTGTGTCGCACAGACTCACCACGGGCAGCCGGTGCGATTCGCACAGTTCCAGGAAGTCCGCGGCCTTGTCGGCGGCCTCGGCATCGATCGCCCCACCGAGGTGGGCGCTGCTGTTGGCGAGCACGCCGTAGGAGGCGCCTTCGACGCGCATCAGGGCGGTGACGATGCCGACGCCGTAGTCCGGGCGCAGTTCGAGCACCGATCCGAGGTCGGCGATCGCGTCGATCGCCGACCGCACGTCGTAGGCGCGGAAACGGTTCTCCGGCACCACATGTCGCGCGAGACGCGGGTCTGGTGCCTGCCGGTCCTCGTGCGGCGCGGTGAAGTACGCGAGATATCGCCGGGCGACGTCCACGGCGTGCGCCTCGTCGCGCGCCGCGACGTGCACGACGCCGTTGCGGCGTTGCACGTCGATCGGCCCGATGTCCTCGGGGCGGTGCACGCCGAGTCCTCCGCCCTCGATCATCGCGGGGCCGCCCATGCCGATGTTGGCGTCGGGGGTCGCGATGAGCACGTCGCACACCCCGGCGAGCGCGGCGTTGCCCGCGAAGCAGCGGCCGGAGACGACCGCGACGGTGGGCACGCGTCCGCGCAGCGACGCCATCGAGCGGAAGGTGGGCAGGTCGAGGCCCGCACCGGAACCGGCGTCGACGTCCCCGGGTCGCCCGCCACCACCCTCGGCGAACAGCACGAGCGGCACCCGCCGCCGGGCGGCGAGTTCGAGCAGCCGATCGGTCTTGCGGTGGTTGTTGCGGCCCTGGGTACCTGCGAGGACGGTGTAGTCGTAGGACATCACGACCACCTCGGCCCCGCCGATCCGTGCGGTGCCGCCGACAAGTCCGTCCGCCGGGGTGTTCGCGATCAGGTCCTCCTCGCTGCGGCGGCCGCGCTGGGCGGCGAGGACGAGCGGTCCGTATTCGACGAAGCTACCGTCATCGACGAGGTCGGCGATGTTCTCGCGCGCCGTGCGCCGGCCCCGCCCGTGCCGCTTCGCCACGATCTCGGGCCGCGCCGCATCGGTGGTGACCTCGTGCCTGCGGCGGATCTCGTCGAGGTCGGCACGGTCGGCGTCGAGGTCGGCCGCGGCGATGTCGTCCGTCGCGGTGTCCGTGTCGAGCACGCGGACCACCGCGAGCACGGTGCCCGGCTCGACGGTGCGTCCCGGCTCGACGAGCACACGTTCGACCACGGCACTGCCCGGTGCCCGGATCTCGTGCTGCATCTTCATCGCATCGAGCACGGCGAGCGGCGCACCGGCCGGAACGGTGTCGCCCGCGCGAGCGATCTCCACGACCGTGCCGACCATCTCGGCGTGCACCGCCTGTTCGTCGGCGCGCAGATCCGTGTACTCCACCGGTGCGGTCGGGACGGTGTCGACGAAATCCACGAGCCGCTCCCCCAGCCACGTGGTGCGGACATCGCCGGACCGGAACTCCTTGTCGTCCAGTATCTTCTGCAGGAGGTCGCGGTTGGTGCCGACACCGTCGACGATGAACTCGCCGAGTGCCGTCGACGCCTTGCGCAGCACGGCCGCGCGATCGCCGGAACGCACGTACGCGACGACCTTGGCGAGCAGCGAGTCGTAACGTCCGGTCACCTCGAGGCCGGGCCGGCCGTGGGTGTCGACGCGGATGCCCGGTCCGGTGGGTGGCGTGAACGCGGTGAGCGTCCCGGCTGTGGGCAGGGCGATCCCGTCGGGGCGCGGCGTCTCGGCGTTGACGCGCACCTGCACCGCGATGCCCTGCGCCGCCGCAGGACGTCCGTCGATCTTCTTGCCGTCGAAAGTGATTCCTTTCGGGAGACCGAGTTCGTCGAATCCCGTCCCGCGAGCGATCGCGAGCTGGGTCGCCACGAGGTCGACGCCGGTCACCTCCTCGGTGACGGTGTGCTCCACCTGGATCCGGGGGTTGACCTCGAGGAACACGAAACCGTCGTCGTGGACGAGGAATTCGACGGTGGACAGCCCGTGGCACCCGACCTGCCCGATCAGCCGGACCGCCGCGCCGTGCAGCGCCTCCCGCAGGGCGTCGGGCAGGTCGGGCGCGGGTGCGATCTCCACGAGCTTCTGGTGCCGGCGCTGCACGCTGCAGTCGCGATCGCCCAACGCCACCGCGCGGGTACCCGACCCCGACTCGGCGGCCACGACCTGCACCTCGACGTGGCGGGCACGCTCGACGAGCGCCTCGGCGTACAGCCGGTCGTCGTCGAAGGCGGCGTGTGCTTCGGCGGCGGCGAGCCGGAGCGCCTCGTCGAGATCGGCAGCATCGCGGACCACGCGCATGCCGCGACCGCCACCACCCGACAGTGCCTTGACGACGATCCCGCCCGGACGGTCGCGCAGGAAGGCCCGCACGGACTCCGGATCCGTCGTCTCGACGGCAGCGGTCACCGGGATGCCGAGTTCCTCCGCCACCGAGCGGGCGGCCCGCTTGTCGCCGAGGACGCGCAGTGCTTCCGGGGACGGCCCGACGAAGGTGAGTCCGGCGTCCGCACAGGCCTGCGCGAAGGCGGCGTTCTCGCTGAGGAATCCGTAACCGGGATGCACGAGCGTGCATCCGGTCGCTCGGGCGACCCCGATGATCGCCCCGGGGTCGAGATAGGCCGAGGGACCGGACTCCGGTAGGGCCTCGGCTCGCGTGGCGGCGCGGACGTGCGGAGCGTCGGCGTCGTCCGCGGCGTGGACGGCGACGGTGTCGAGTCCGAGGTCCCCGGCCGTGCGGACGACACGCAACGCGATCTCACCCCGGTTGGCTACGAGCAACATCGACGATCCTTCCCTCGGCAGCGGTTGTATCAACTCCTACTCCGGTCGGCACCCGCACCGCAGACCGCCGTCTCACGCAACGACCACGGGACGGTAGCGCAGGGCGCGACCGAGACCGAGCGCCATCAGCACGGACGTGATCGACGCCGTCGCCATGATCGCGGCGAGCACGACCACCTGGAACCGTCCGGCCTCCACCGGCGACAACCCGCCGAAGATCGCGCCGACGAACGCCCCGGGCAGCGTCACCAGACCGGTCGTCTTCGTCTGGTCGGTCGACGGGATCATCGCCGCGTGCACGGCGAAGCGTGCGGGTGAGAGTGTCGCCTGCCGCATCGTCGCGCCGAGTGCGAGCCAGCCCTCCACCTCGGGCCAATGGTCGTCGACGGTTTCGTGGAAGCGGCGACCGGCGAGGGCCGCGACCGTCATGGTGTTGCCGATGATGATGCCGCCGAGCGCGAGCGCGTAGCGCGGGGTGGCCTCCACCGCGCCGGTCGCGAAGACGATGCCCGCCGAGACGAGCACGCCGGTCAGCATCGCGGCGGCCGTCACCCCGCGCACGACGGCCTCGCTCCCGATGCGTCGGCAGGCCGTCCACCACGCGACGGTGAACATCACGACGAGCACCACCGCGACCCACCGGGCGTCGGTGATGACGCCGGAGAGCACGACGCTGATGAGCGCGAGTTGCACCGCGCCGCGGGCGATGGCACCGACGGGCGCGAATCGGTGCGGGACCCGGAACGCCCACAGCACCGCCGACGAGATCACGGCGAGGGCGAGGATGCCGATGATCGTGGGGATCAGGACGGTCGGGTCGATCACAGGGTCGACGTTAACGTCCCGGTCGCCGGGTGAGGCCCTATCGTCGCTCGGGCGCGGCGCGTCCCCAAAGGCGCTCGGGCGCGGTGCGTCCCCAAAGGCGCTCGGGCGCGGTGCGTCCCCAAAGTCGCTCGGGCGCGGCGTGCGGCAGATCCGCGGTGGACGCCACGGGCCAGTGCAGCGGATCGGGGCCGAGCGTGCGGAGCTGCTCCACCTGCTCGCGGCACCACACCGACACCTCACGGCGTCCCTCGACGACGTCCTCGGAGAACTCCGTCCAGTCGGCCCATTCGGTGTCGTGCACCTCCGACGGTTCGGGGGTGGGCGCCGGCCCGTCGTAGAGCACGCGGAAGACCGGGCAGATCTCGTTCTCGACGATGCCGTTGTCCATCACCGCCCGGTAGCGGAAGGACGGCAGGACGACCTCGATGTCGTGCGCGTCGAGCCCGAGTTCCTGACGCAGCCGGCGGCGCACGGCCTCGATGAGCGGCTCGTCGGGCGCCGGATGACCGCAGCAGCTGTTCGTCAGGACACCGGGGAAGGTCGACTTGTCCAGGGCGCGCCGGGTGAGCAGAACGTTGCCGTGGTGGTCGAAGACGTACGACGAGAAGGCGAGGTGCAGCGGGGTGTCGGTGGTGTGCACCGTGGCCTTCGGCTCGATCCCGACCGCGCGGCCTGCGTCGTCGAGCAGCACGACCTGTTCCATGTGATGTCCTGTTCTGTATTCGTGTCCGAATGCCGGCTCGGCCGGTCGAGCCTCACCGGCCGAGCGGCGCGGTGGGCATCCCCAGTCTCGACCGTGAACGCAGCGTGGTCCAACCGGCCGAGGCCAGCCGCGGTGCCGCCACCGACAACCGCCGGCGCCGCGACACGCGTGCGCGCTGGTGGAGTACCCGGTATCCGCTCTCCTCCACCGCCCGCAGGATGTCGCCGTAGAGGACGAAGGCGGTCCGCATCGCGGGACGCACCTTCGGGTCGAGCAGGTCGATGCCCGGTTCGGCCACACGGTAGATCGAGCGGGTGTGCGCGATCAGGTGCGCGAGGGCGCGTTCGAACCGCACGTCGCGCTGTCCGGTCCGGCGGCAGTGCCACAGCAGGTCCTCGTCCACGTCGAAGGCGGCGAGGATGTCGGCGGGCAGGTAGATGCGGTCGCGGTCGAGGTCCTCACCCATGTCGCGGATGAAGTTGGTGAGCTGGAAGGCCTCACCGAGTGCGGCGGCGGGAGCCTCGGCCTGTTCACGTTCGCCCTCGATCCCGAGGATGGGCAGCATCTGCAGCCCGATGACGGCGGCCGAGCCGTACATGTACTCCGACAGTTCGTCCATCGTGCGGTACCGCGACCGGAACAGTTCGGTGCCGGGGATGTCCATCCGCATCGACCGCAGGAAGGCGTAGTAGTACTCGTGCGGGATGTCGTACCGCTGCGTGGTGTCGACGAGGGCCCGCAGCACGAGACCGAATTCGTCGTAGGTCGGCGGCCTGCCCCCGAGCGCGTCGGACAGACGGCGTTCGAGCGCGTCGAGAACCGGTGCCGCGTCGACCGGTTTCACGTCGACGATGTCGTCGACCATCCGCGCGAAACCGTAGAGGGCGTGCACCCCGGCCCGTTTGGACGCCGGGAAGATGCGGGTCGCGAGGAAGTAGGTCTTGCCATGGCGCCGGTTGAGCTCACGGCACAGTTGATACGCCTCGTCCAGATCGGGATCGATCCCGTCGAGTTCACCCATGGGCAACCGCACCTGCTTCCATCGGAATCGACATCGTCGTGAGCCCGGCAGTCGCGCCACCGGAGATACGTTCTGCAGCAAGACGTCCGGAGATGATCACGGTCGGGACGCCGACACCCGGCGTGGTACCCGACCCGGCGAGGACGACATTGTCGACGCCGTGCACGAGGTTCGGGCGGCGGAAGGGCCCTGTCTGCCGGAACAGGTGCGCCGCCGAGAAGGGGCTGCCGTCGAGCATGCCCTTGTCGGCCCAGGTCCGCGGGGTGTCGATGTGGTCGACTCGCATCGAACTCGCGAGTCCCCGATAGCCGCGCTGCTCGAGGACCTGCTGGATCTCCCGCATGTACGGCCTGCCGAGTCGGCCCCAATCGAGGGGTGCGGCAGCGAGATTCGGGCACGGCGCCAGCACCGAGACCGGTTCGCACTCGACACCGCCGCGCACGACCCGCAGGGACGGATCGGTCACGGCAGGTCGCGTGATGAGCAGGGACGGATCGGCCATCAACCGGCCGCGGCCGCGCGGGGCGGTGATCCGCGCGAAGGTCTCCGCCCACTCCTCACCGAAATCGATGGTGTGGTGGGAATCCGGCCAGGCCTGTGTCACCTCGGTGGGCACCGTGCCGTGGAAGACGACGGCCGAGGGCGACGCGACGGTGGCGCTGCGGGCGCGGCGGCGCGGCGGGACCCCGGCGCGCAGCAGCAGGTCGTCGACCACGGGCAGGTCCACGGTGAGGACGACGGCGTCGGCGGCGAACTCCCGGCCGTCCGCGGAACGCACGCTCTTCGCGCGGCCGCCGTCGACGCGGAGTTCCGACACCTCGACCCCGGTGTGCACGGTGCCGCCGTTGCGGACGAGCGCATCGACCATCGCGGCGGCGATGGTGGACATGCCGCCCTTCGGAAAGTAGACGCCGAGCGAGGTGTCCATGTGGGCGATGGCGCCGTAGACCGCCAGGGCCGTCGACGGTGCGGTGCCCGCGTACAGGGCCTGGAAGGTGAAGATTCGCCGGAGCCGGTCGTCCCGGATGAACGACCCGACGCGCGATCCGAGCCGGCCGAAGCCGCCGAGCCGGACGAGGTTGGCGGTGTCGCGCAGCGCCGCGGGTGTCGACACGAGGTCGAGCGGCGAATCGAAGTTGGAGTCGATGTAGCGGTCGAACTCGGCGTCGAAGATCGACGCGAGCCAGCGGCGCAGCCGCCGATATCCGCCGGCCTCCTCGGAACCGCACACGCGCGCGATCTCGGCGGTCATCTCGTCCGGATCGGAGTACACGTTCAGGGCGGTGCCGTCGGCGAAGCGCGCGTGGTAGCCGGGTGCGAGCGGGGTGAGGTCGAGCGCCGGGATGGTCGAGTCGAAGGATTCTCCGACGGCCGCGAGCGCGTCGGCGATGAGGTTCGGCATCGTCAGCACACTGGCGCCGTTGTCGATGTCGTAGAGATGCCGCCCGTCCTCGAACACCGGGTACGTTCCCACGCGACCACCGACCGTGTTCTCGCGTTCGAGGACGGTGACGCGCTTGCCGGCACCGGTGAGGTGGAGCGCCGCGGACAGTCCCGCGAGGCCCGCACCCACCACGACGACGGACTCGACGGAGCCGCCGACCGACCTCACGCCTTGCCTACCTGCGCGCGCGGGGTCGTCTGCTCGGTGCGCGTGCGCGCTTCCATGAACAGCTGGAGGAAACCCACGGACGGGTACGGGTGCCGATTCTCGTTCTGCCGGGCTTCGTAGTTGGGCATGATCGGTGTTCCTCTGGTCGTCGCCTGAGCGGCGTGGGCGTGCGTAGTGGTTCGTGTCGGTCGGTTCGGGTGACGGCCCTCACGCCGTCTCTCCCCGTATTCGGAGCCCGTCGTCGAGCGGATGGGTCGGGTCTGCGGATTCGTCCCGGCCCTGGACGGGCGCGATACGGTCGAGGTATGGCTGCCCGCAAGACCGCTGTACTCCGACGGCCGTCGGAGACCGACGACTACCTCTACGAACCCGTCGATCGCAGGATCAGAGGTGAGTGGTTCGGCCGGACGGTGGTCGACAGCACCCGGGCCGTGCTGGTGTGGGCACCCGGCAAGCCCGTTCCGTTCTATGCCTTCCCCCGCGAGGACGTCCGGCTCGACCTGATCGCGGCCTCCCTGTCACCGAGCCGCTCCCGGCAGGACGTCTGGCAGTGGTACGACATCGTCGTCCGCGACCATCGGGCCTATTCACCGGTCTGCCAGCTCGACGTCGACGGTCTCGACGACCGTCTCGTCTTCCAGTGGTTCCGGTGGGGCGAGACCGGGCCGGGCGACGACGTCGACGAGGGCGAACGGTGGTTCGAGGAGGAGACCGAAGTGTTCACCCATCCACGCGATCCCTATCACCGCGTCGACGCCCTGCGCAGCTCCCGGCACGTGCGGGTGACCATCGGCGACGTCGTGGTCGCCGAGACCCGCAACCCCGTACTCGTGTTCGAGACCGGCCTCCCGACCCGCTACTACCTCCCTCCCGAGGACGTCGACTTCTCGGTGCTCGAGGAATCCGAGTGGCGGACGAGCTGCCCCTACAAGGGCGCCGCTCGATACTGGTCGTTCTCCGGCACACCGCCTGCCGAGAACGTCGCATGGTCGTATCCCGAGCCGTTCCCCGGCATGGAGCCCATCGAGGGATACGTGTGCTTCTACGACGACGCCGTGGAGATCACGGTCGAGGAGTGAGTGCGTCGGCTGCGGGACGCAGCGCTGCCCCGATCCCCGAGCCGCGGGCCTGGCGCGCACTGGCGGCCCTGTGCGTGGGTCTGTTCATCACCCTGCTCGACCAATCGCTCGTCGCGGTGTCGCTGCCGCGTATCCGCGAGGATCTGGACGCGAGCATCAACCAGGTGGTGTGGGTGTCGGCGGCCTATCTGCTGACCTTCGCGGTGCCGCTGCTGGTCACCGGTCGTCTCGGCGACCGTTTCGGTCAGCGCAACGTCTACCTGGTGGGCATGGCGATCTTCACGGCCGCGGCCTTCGCGTGCTCGATGGCTCCGACGATCGAGTGGCTGATCGCGCTGCGTGCGGTGCAGGGGCTCGGCGGGTCGCTGATCAACCCGCAACCGCTGAGCATCATCCACCGGATCTTCGCGCACGACCGGCGCGGTGCGGCCACCGGTGTGTGGAGCGCGGTGGCCAGCTCGGCGGGTCTGTTCGGGCCCGTCCTCGGTGGGGTGCTCGTCGGTACCGGTGGGTGGCGGTGGGTCTTCTTCGTCTACATCCCGCTGGGCCTGATCTCTCTGGTGATGGTCGCGCGGTACGTGCCGAAACTGCCGACCGGGGCGCGTCGCATCGACGTGCTGAGCGCCGTCGTCTCGCTGGTCGCGGTCACCGGCGTGATCTTCTCCCTGCAGCAGGGTCCCGATGTCGGCTGGACCGTGTGGGTGTGGGTCGTCCTCGGTATCGGGATCGTGGCGTTCGGGGTGTTCGTGCGTCTGCAGCGGACCGCGGTGGCCCGCGGCACCGAGGCGCTGGCCCCGCTCGGGTTGTTCACCCGCCGCAACTTCACCCTCGGGGTGACCGCCGTGGCGACGCTGGGTTTCACGGTCTACGCCGTGAACCTGCCGATCATGCTCTACCTGCAGGTGGGTCAGGGACTGTCCGCGCAGGTCGCAGGTCTGATGCTGGTACCGATGGGCGTGATCTCGGTGATCATGGCGCCCTTGATCGGGCGGGTCACCGATCGGGTCGCGCCGGGCCGGATCTCCCGGATCGGTTTCTCCGCGATGATCGCGGCGATGCTGTCGTTCGGTGTGGCGATGCATCTCGAGGCCACCGTCGGCTGGCTCCTGATCCCGATCGTGCTGCTCGGTTTCGCGAACTCGTTGTGCTGGGCCCCGAACTCGACGATCGCGTTGCGCGACCTGCCCGGTGACCTCGTAGGCGCCGGATCGGGTGTGTACAACACCGCCCGGCAGGTCGGTGCGGTACTCGGTGCGGCCGCCCTCGGTGCGGTGATGCAGATGGGTGAGGGGACGCTCGGGTTCGGTGCCGCGATGGGCAATGCGGTGTTGCTCCCGGTGGTCTTCCTCTTGGTGGGACTGGTGGCGGTCTCCCGTTTCCGAGAGAGTTCCACCGTCATCGGCGCAACGGGTGCGTGAGCAACCGTCATCGGCGCAACGGGTGCGTGAGCAACCGTCATCGGCGCAGCAGGTGCGTGACCAGGCGTCCGCCTTCCTCCAGGGACATGTGGGGAAGATAGGCACGACCGACCGCGATCCCGATGGTCGGCAGCGCCGCCGGGTCCGGGAACACCATGTACAGCGGGCGGTAACGGGGCTGGAACTTCGCCTTGAACGCCAGCAGCGAGTGGAATCCGTATACCGGTTCGAGCGTGCGGCCGAGCAGATCGAGCAGGGCGTCGAGGGCTCCTCGGTCGAGTCCGGACCCACCGTCCATACTCGCGAGGGGCGCCCCCGACAAGCTCAGGAATTCGAGGCCCTCGTCGGCGGCGGACCGTGCCGCGGACGCGATGAGGAATTCCATGGCCGGCCGGAAGCCGTCCGAACGTCGCCGCATGAAGTCCAGCGTCAGCCCGACCACCTTCCCGTCCCGGTGGACCGGCATCCACGACGTGATCGCATGGACGTGGTCGTTCGCGTCGACCGCGAGCAGCAACCGGACTTCGGGATCGCGCAGTTCGGCGACTCCTCCGAGCGTGAACCCCATCTCGGGCAGTCCCTTGTCGGCCACCCATTCCTCGGAGATGTCGACGATCTGCTCGGTCACCGACAGCGGCGCGGCGGCGAAGGTCGTCCATCGCGCTTCGATCCCGTCCTTGGCAGCACGGTTGAGGGCGGTGCGGACGTCCTGGAACTTCTTGCCCTTGAAGGCGAGGTCCGCGAGATCGACGACGGTCTCCTCACCCACCTGCAAACAGGTCCAACCGTGGTCCCGGGCGATCGTCGCCGTCTCCTCGCCCACCGAGTACAGGCACGGTGTCCATCCGTTGCCGAGGCAGTACGCCGCGAACTCGTCGATCGTCTCGGTCATCGAGGCGCGCTCACCGATCGGATCCGTCGCCGTCAGGGCGACACCCGAGTGGACCCGATACGCCACGGCGTGCCTGCCGTCGGTGCCGAACCAGTACCGATTCCCCGCCCAGGTGGTCATCCACGACATCGATCCGCCGCCCGGGTCGTGCAGGAGTTCTCGCACCCGCTGCTCGTCGCCGAGGTCGACCCGGCAGGGGGCACGAGGAAGCTGCGCCACAGGAGCACGCAGAAGGCGACCCAAACGATCACGCCGATCCACTCGAACAACAGGGTGGCGGCGGTGTCGAGGGGCATCACGGGAGGCTCGAAGAGCTGGAGGTAGACCGGTGGAAGGAGCCGGCGCGGCGCGTCGCGGAGCAAGGTGCCGATGCCGGGATCACGATCGAACCCGTCCGCCACCAGCGTGCCCACCACCACGTACGTCACGAGCGCGATGCCTGCGGCGGCTGCGGTTCCGGCCCATACCCGGCGATAGGTTCCCTACGGTGCACGGACATCGAACAGGGTGCGGGTCAGCAGTAACAGGGCGAGCACGGAGACCAGCGCGAGGAGTGGCGCGAGTTCCATGGATACGGAGCTGTGCCGGTGGATTCCGTACAACAGGGAGCGGGTCTCGTCCTGTTCGGTCACGCGGACGATCGTGCTCGCGGCGGCCACGACGATCAGCACGATGTGTCCTCCGACCGAGAGGAACCATGCTGCCCGCCGCCCTCGACGCAGCCCTTCGGCACCGGTCGCAGGCAGATCGTCCGACGCCGACCAGTCCTCCACCGGCACGGTCTGCGATGCCCGGAGGGAGGGGTCGTCGAAGGGGACGGTCCGGTAGTCGCTGATTCCGAGAACAGTCCGAACGGTGGGATAGGCGTCGTAGACCGCGTCGATCCGGCCCGCGGCGGAGATCACGACGAGTACCGCAGACACCACGAGTGCCGTCGCGACGAGTGGTCGGGCCCGGTCGCGACGTCGCACGAACCATCGTCCGATCAGTAGGGAGACGGCGAGCAGTGCCGTTGCCGCCCACCCGTACACCGCCCACGGCAGACGATCCGGGAACGGTTTCCACACCTTCTCGATCAGGAGCGCGGCTACCACCGTCGAGCCGAGGGCGGCGGTTACTGCGAGGGGTACTCCGTGTGCGAACCACACCCGGTAGCGGCGGAGGAGCAACACGATCAGACCGATGACCGTGAGGATCGCGAACACCGCGGTCGCCGTGGGGGTGGTGAGCGGTATTCCCAGCACTCCGTTCACCATCCTGGTCGAGGACATGGCGATCAGTATGCGCGGCCTTACACCCACCTGTCCGACATCACCGTCGAGACCATCGCAGAACAAGCGGAGGTTTCTACACGCACGCGCTGATCGCCGCTACGGCGGCCGGTGCGGTGCTGTTCGTCGCGGTGGAACGACGCGTCGCCGAACCCGCGATCGGCTGGTGCTCCTGTCGACCCTCGGCGCGGACACCCCGATCTGGGTGCTGGGCTGCTGGTTCGCCGTGCTCGGCATCGGATTCGGCACGTCCATGCAGCTTCTCGTGCTGATCGTGCAGAATTCCGGTTCTCGAGGCGTACAACGACGCGCTCGTGCCGATCTACCTGTACATTGCGCCGCTCGTGGTGGTCGCCGGGGTCCTGCTGTGCCTCGTCGTCGAGAAACCCCTCGCGACCACCATCGCGTGGAAGAGCGATCCGGCTCCTAGCGACCCGGCAGCCACTGCATCGACTTGACGAAGGGGGCGAGCACCTTCGCCCACACCCGCCGCGGAAGTCCGCGCGGGCCGTCGAGATTGAGCAGGCGCGTCGTCGCGATCGTCTGCGCTTCGGTGTACTTGTACAGGCCCTCCGCGCCGTGGCGGCGTCCCATGCCGGAGATGCCCATACCGCCCATCGGTGCGTCGGTGCTGCCCCATGCCGGGGCGTATCCCTCGTCGACGTTCACCGTGCCGGCACGCACCCGCGCGGCGATGGCCTCGCCCTGCGCCTTCGTCGCGCCCCACACCGATGCGTTGAGCCCGTACTCGGTGTCGTTGGCCTCGCGGATCGCTTCTTCGACATTCTCCACCGGATAGATCGACACCACCGGGCCGAACGTCTCGTTCCGGTAGCACTCGGCGTCCTCGGGCACGTCGGTGAGCACGGTGGGTTCGAAGAACAGCGGTCCGAGGTCGGGCCGCGTCTTCCCGCCGGCGACGACGGTCGCGCCCTTGGCGACGGCGTCCTCGATGTGCCGGGACACCGTCTTGACCTGGCTCTCGCTGATGAGGCAGCCCATCTCGGTACCGAAGTCGTAGTCGGGACCGAGCGACATCTCGCGCACCCGTGCCCCGAACATCCGGATGAACTCGGGGGCGATCGACTTCTCGACGTAGATCCGCTCGATCGAGATGCACAGCTGCCCGGAGTTCGAGAAGCATGCCCGCACGGCGGCGTCGGTGACCTCGCGCAGGTTCACCCCGGAGGTGACGATCATGGGGTTCTTGCCACCGAGTTCGGCGGAGAACCCGATCAGGCGCCGGCCGGCCTGCTCGGCGAGCAGACGTCCCGTCTCCGACGAACCCGTGAACATCAGGTAGTCGGTGCTTTCGACGATGGCGGTGCCCACCACGGTGCCGGGACCGGTGACCACGGCGAAGACGTCGCGGGGGACCCCGGCCTCGTAGAGGAGTTCGACGACGGCGAGCGCGCAGTAGGGCGTCTGGCTGTCGGGCTTGAGCACCACGCTGTTGCCGGCGAGCAGGGCGGGGATCGCGTCGGAGACGGCCAGCGTCATCGGGTAGTTCCACGGCGCGATCACGCCGACGACGCCCTTGGGATGGTGCAGGACGGTGGTCTTCGTCAGGACCGGCAGCATGCCCGTGGCCTTGCGGGGGCGCAGGAGCTTCGGTGCGACGCGCGCGTAGAACCGCGCGGTCATCGAGATGTCGAGCACCTCTTCTTGCGCGGAGACACGGGACTTGCCGGTCTCGGCCTGCGCCATGTCCATGAGCTGCTCGCGTCGGGACAGCACGAGCTCGCGGTAGCGGTGCATGATCGCGGCGCGCTTCTCGACGGGCAGCTTCGCCCACGCGACCTGCGCGATGCGGGCCCGGTCGATCGCGGCCTTCGCGTCCTCGGCCGTGCCGACCGGCACGGTGGCCAGCTCCCGGCCGGTGAACGCCTCGACGACGGGGCGGGTGGTCCGCTCGGCGGCGTCGGGGATCGCGATGAGGTCGGCAAGACGCTGGAAGGTCGCAGCGCTCGGAGCTGGCATGTTGCACCCCTACCGGTGAGTAGTACTTGCAGTTTCACTAAACTTACCCGGGTGCGTGTGTGCTGTCACACAGGCGTGGCGTCGAGGCCCGTCTCCCGATCGTCGCGTCGCTCGGGACCTGCTTCGACGATCCCCTGAGCGACCTCCGCGAGGGGGACGTTGCTGTCCTGCGAGAGCCGGCGCAACAGTTCGAAGGCCGCAACGGCATCGATACCGAAACGCTCCATGATCATGCCCTTGGCCTGCCCGATGATGTCGCGGGTCGCCAGGGCGGACGCGAACTGTCCCCGACTGCGGGCCGCGCTCATCGCCATCGCGGCATGAGCGGCCAGGACCTCGGCGGTCGCCTCCGCCGGAGGACCGAACGCCTCGGCTTTCGCAGAGAACATGTTCAGCGCTCCCATGCTCTCCTGATCGAGATACAGCTGGAACGACAAGGCACTGAGTACACCCGCGTCCACCGCGGCCTTCGCGAAACGCGGCCAGCGGGTCTCCGTCCGCAGGTCTTCGGAGCGCACCACGAGATATTTGAAGCTCGCATCGAGGCACGGACCTTCCCCGAACTGTTCCTGGACGTCGTCGAGATGCTCGGCGAGTTCCGACGTCGCGGCGAGAGAGCGGAAATGCTTCCTTCCGGTCACGATGAGGACGTCGGCGCAGTCGGCCCCCTCCACCAGTTCGACCGCGGCCGCGGTCACGCCGCGCAGGGTCTCGTCGAGATCGGCCGGATGGTAGAAGCCGCGAGCGAGCTGGGCCATACGCCGCCCGAGATCGCCCGCTTCCGACGCACGTGTCATGGGTTCATCCCTTCTCCATCGAGTTCGTAACCCCGCGGATCCGCCGACCGTATTGCCCGACTCAGCGAGCTCTACACCGCCGTCCTCCTCATCGGAACACGACCTCTTCCATTTCTACCCCGATAGTCTGGACTGATGGATCCGCCGGTGACCCGGTATCTACCCCGCGATGGTCACAATCCGGCCTACGGGGTGGCCGGAACCGGCCCCACCGACGTCGTGTGGTTCTTCGAGGTCCAGATGCGTCTGGACCTGTTGTGGACCGATCCGTACATGCACTCGCTCTTCGAACGCCTCGCCACCTGTTCGCGCGCCGTCTGTTTCCAGCGCCGCGGTTTCGGGCTCTCCGATCCCGTCGACCACGTGCCCACGATCGAACAGCAGGCCGAGGACGTCCTCGCCGTCATGGACGCCGAGCAGATCCGGCACGCCACCCTCATCGAGGATCGGCCCGATCGCCCAGGAAGCCGGCGTGGGAACCCTGGTGCTCTCGCACATGGTCCCGGGCAATCGGCCCGATTCCACCTGGGAAGGATGCGGCGCCGGATTCGCCGGGCGCCTCGTCATCGGCCACGACCTCGACGTGATCGGCGTCGGAGCCCCGGCCTGACCCCGTGCGTCGGAGACGCAGCGTGAGCCCGTTCTATTCGCCCGTGTAGAACGCACTCGTCCGCTCGGCGGCTGCGCGTGCCTGTTCGGGGTCCTCGCCCGCGGCGATGTCGGCCTCGCACCAGCCTTCGCTGCTGTCGCGGACGAACTGCAGACCTTCCTCGGACATCGACCAGGTCTCGAATTCCTTCGGGTCCACCGTTTCTCCCGATTCGATGTGCAGTCCGAGTCCGAGAAGCGCCTGGTCCCAGCCGATACCGACTGCGCCCGGACCGTACTGCTCCCAGTGCTCGTCGGGGTGGGCGATGTGCGTCAGTTCCAGGCGCGCCCGGTCTCCCGGTTCGGGCAGGACCGACACCTCGATCCAGCTCACGTGACCAGCGAATTCCCAGGTGGCCCTGAACGTCCGGGGCGGGTCGCAGGTGAGGACCTCACCGCCGGCGTTGCCCTGGAACTGGTACCGGCCACCGACCTCGAGGTCGCCCTCGACGGGCAGGAACCAGCGGGGGATGCGCTGCGGGTCGGTGCACGCCTCCCACAGGTCCTCGGCGCTCGTGCGGTAGCTGCGCGAGATCGTGACAACCTTGGCCTCGTGGCCCTCGACGGTGCGACGACCGACCGTGCGGCGACTCGTCTCGTTGCTCGTGATCACGTTCTTCATGAGGATTTCCTTCTCTCGTCGGAAGCAGGGAGCGCGGGCGGGACGGCGTCGCGGCTCCGCCGCTCACGCTTGCCGCGCGCGATCTCGGTCTCCAGGGCGTCCAGCGCCGCGAATACCGGCGTATGCAGACCCGCGAGCCAGTCCTCGAGTTCGACGAGGACCTCGGGATCGAGTTCGTAGTAGCGGCGGGTGCCGTCCTTGTGGACGGCGGCGAACCGCTGGTCGCGCAGGATCTTGAGATGTTGCGAGACCGCCGGCTGGGAGATCGAGAACTCCCGGCCGATCGCCGCGACGATTTCACCGGCCACCTGCGGACCGCCCGCGAGCAGTTCGAGAATGCGGCGGCGAACCGGATCTGCGAGGACCTCGAACCCGTGCATGAACCAACTATATAAGTTTCTACTTATATTCACCAGAAGGACGGTTCCGCTACCTAGACTTCGACATATGACGACAACGACGCGCGTCTCCGAGGAAAAGGTCGACCGAGCGGTCATCGACGAACGGGCCCCCTCGGTCGCCCGCCTATTGCTCGATCGAGTGGCCGCCACACCCGACGCCGAGGCCTTCCGCTACCCCGACGGGAAGGACGGCTGGACGTCGGTCACCTGGGAACAGACCGGGGATCGGGTACGACTGCTCGCGGCCGGCTTGATCTCCCTGGGTATCGAGGCCGAGGACCGCGTGGCCCTCGCGTCGTCCACCCGCTACGAATGGGTGCTCGGCGACCTCGCCGTCATGTGCGCGGGCGCCGCAACCACCACCGTCTACCCCACCACCCACGCCGACGACGTCGCGTTCATCGTCGCCGACTCCGGCAGCCGGATCGTCATCGCCGAGGACGCCGGGCAGGTCGAGAAGCTCGTGAGCCACCGCAGCGATCTGCCCGAGGTGGCGAAGGTCGTGGTCGTCGAGGGCACCGGCGACGGTGATTGGGTCATCAATTTCGATGAGCTCGCCGACCTGGGCCGTGGCCTGCTCGCCGAGGACTCCGGAGCGGTGCTCAACCGCATCCACAGCATCAGGGCCGAGCACCTGGCCACCCTCATCTACACCTCGGGTACCACCGGCAAGCCGAAGGGCGTGCGCCTGCCGCACTCGGCGTGGACCTACGAGGCCGCCGCCATCGACGCGCTGCACATGCTCAGCTCCGACGACCTGCAGTATCTGTGGCTGCCGCTGTCGCACGTCTTCGGCAAGGTGCTGCTCACCCTCCCTCTGCAGATCGGCTTCTCCACCGCGGTGGACGGACGTGTCGACAAGATCGTCGAGAACCTCGCGGTGGTCCGCCCGACCTTCATGGGGGCGGCCCCGCGCATCTTCGAGAAGGCCCACGCGCGCGTCGAGGGAATGATGGAGGAGGAAGGCGGCGCCAAGAAGAAGATCTTCGACTGGGCCGTAGGCGTGGGCCGGAAGGTGTCGAAAGCGAAGCAGGCCGGCAGGTCGCCCGGACTGCTGGACAAACTGCAGCACGGCCTCGCCGACAAGCTGGTCTTCTCCACCATCCGCGAACGCTTCGGCGGTCACCTGCGGTTCTTCATCTCCGGTTCGGCGGCGCTCAACCCCGAGGTCGGCGAATGGTTCGACGCCGTCGGCATCCCCGTCCTCGAGGGTTACGGACTCACCGAGACCTCTGCCGCGACGTTCGTCAACCGTCCCTACGCCAACCGCATCGGCACGGTCGGCTGGCCCGTCCCGGGCACGGAGGTCCGCATCGCGGAGGACGGCGAGGTGCTCGTCCGCGGCCCCGGTGTGATGACCGGCTACCACAACCGGCCCGACGCGACCGCCGAGTCGCTCTCCGACGACGGATGGTTCCACACCGGCGACATCGGCAGCCTCGACGACGAGGGCTACCTGCGCATCACCGACCGCAAGAAGGACATGTTCAAGACGTCGCAGGGCAAGTACGTCGCCCCGTCGTCGCTGGCAGCGACCTTCAAAGGCATGTGCCCGTACGCGTCGGAGATCGTCGTCTACGGGGAGGGCAAGCCCTACTGCGTGGCGCTGGTGGCGCTCGATCCGGAATCCGTCGGCGAGTGGGCGAACAAGAACGGTGTGAGCGGATCGTTCGAGGACATCGCACGGCACGACAAGACCCACGATCTGATCTCCGGATACATCGACGAGCTGAACCTGCAGCTCAACCGGTGGGAGCAGATCAAGAAGTTCACGATCATCGAGCGTGAACTGTCGGTCGAATCGGGTGATCTGACGCCGAGCATGAAGCTGCGCAGGAAGGTCGTCGTCGACAACTTCGCCGACAGGCTGGCAGGCCTCTACGAAAGGTGACGGCCTATCCTGGGTCTCATGATGAGTAGTGCACGACCGAATTTCCTGCAGCGGATCGGCTACATGTTCGGTCGCGCGCTACCGCCCGAGATGCGGGAGTGGGTACGCGACGACGTCCTGGGCCCCGGCGGAACACGCCGCTACCTGCTGCGATGGAACCTGCCGATCATCCCGCTGCTCCTGCTGTTCCTGCTGATCCCGGGGCCGGTGTGGATCCCGATCGCGATGATGCTGTTGCTGCTGCTGCCATGGGTCTACTTCTCGGTGGCGTTGATGCCCATCTGGCAGCGGCACCGCCTCCAGCAGCACGGTCTCGATCCGGAACTGCTCAGCGCGAAGGCACGCGCCCGCGCCGCCCGCGAACGAGAGGACTACGAACGCCGTTTCGGTCGCGCGTCCTGACCGGACCTCCCACGGTGCGGGGCAGCGTGTCCGCTTATCCTCGCACCATGAGTGACACCCCTGCCTTCACAGCCACAGCAGACCTCGCCGACGAGATCGGCCCGGACATCCGCAGCTGCGACACGCAGTTCATCCAGTTCGGCGGCCGCACCGAGTTCGTCGGCCCCATCACCACCATCCGCTGCTTCCAGGACAACCTGCTCGTCAAGCAGACCCTCTCCGAGCCGGGCAACGGCGGCGTGCTCGTCGTCGACGGCGGTGGCAGCATCCACACCGCGCTCGTCGGTGACATCATCGCCGGTCGCGGTGTCGACAACGGCTGGGCCGGGGTCATCGTCAACGGCGCGGTCCGCGACTCCGCCATCCTGCGCACACTCGACATCGGCATCAAGGCCCTCGGCACCAACCCGCGCAAGAGCACCCAGACCGGCTCCGGCGAGAAGAACGTGCCCGTCGAGATCGGCGGCGTGACATTCAACCCGGGCGAGATCGTCTACAGCGACTCCGACGGCGTCGTCGTCCGCGTCGAGAACTGATCAGCCGAGCGCGCGGGTCGACCCGCTATTCGTGCGCGACCCGCGCGCTCGCCCCGGCGATCTCCACCACGTCGCCCACCTTCAGCTGACGGCCGCGACGCACCTCCACCTCACCGTTGACCGACACCAGGCCGTCGGCGATCACTTCCTTGGCCTCCGCACCCGACTCGATGAGGCTTGCGAGCTTGAGGAACTGACCGAGCCGGATCGACTCGTCACGGATCGGTACATCGAATGCGTCGGACATGGCACCCATTGTCCCCGACACTGGATCCATGGCCCGCCCCAGCATCATCTGGTTCCGTCGTGATCTCCGACTGAACGATCTGCCCACCCTGCTCTCGGCCACCGAGGCCGCCGACGACGTCCTCGCCCTGTTCGTCCTCGACGACGCACTGCTCCGCCCGTCCGGTGCCCGCCGGCGCGACTTCCTCATGGGATGCCTGCAAGCCCTCGACCGGGATCTCGGCGGGCGCCTGCTCGTCGTCCAGGGAGACCCGATGATGCTGGTGCCGCAAGTCGCCGCCGAGTTCGATGCGGCCGCGGTCCACATCAGTTCCGACCACGGTCCCTACGGCACGCGACGCGACCGAGCGGTCGCCGAAGCGCTCGGCGACGTCCCGCTGGTGGCCACCGGCTCGCCGTATGCCGTCACGCCGGGCCGCATAACGAAACCCGACGGCACTGCATACAAGGTGTTCTCGGCCTTCCGCCGCGCCTGGAACGACCACGGATGGCACACACCCGCGGCAACCGGACCGGACACCGCCGACTGGGTCGACCCGAGCGGCTGCTCCACACGCGTGCCGATTCCCGAAGCCGGCGACGAACCCACACCTCCCCCCGGAGAGGCGGCCGCACTGGAGCGATGGCGCGAATTCCTCGACGACGGTCTCGAGCGGTACGCCACCGACCGTGACCGGCCGGCCTACGACGGCACGAGCGGCCTGTCGCCCTATCTGAAGTTCGGCTGCATCCATCCGCGGACCCTGCTGCACGACATGAGGAACCGGTCGGACGAGGGGGCCGTCACCTTCCGCAGCGAACTGGCGTGGCGCGACTTCTACGCCGACGTCCTGTTCCAGCGGCCCGAGACCGCCCGGACCAACTACAACAGCGACTTCGACGCCATCACCTACGATTCCGGACCCGACGCCGACGCCCTGTTCGCCGCGTGGTGCGAGGGCCGCACGGGATTCCCGATCGTGGACGCCGGGATGCGGCAGCTCCTCGCAGAGGGCGTCATGCACAACCGGGTGCGGATGATCGTCGCGTCGTTCCTGACGAAGGACCTGCACCTGCCGTGGTGGCGTGGGGCGCGACATTTCATGAAGCATCTGGTGGACGGCGATCTGGCCTCCAACCAACACAATTGGCAGTGGACGGCGGGCAGCGGCACCGACGCCGCTCCCTACTTCCGGGTGTTCAATCCGACCCGGCAGGGCGAGAAGTTCGATCCGACGGGTGAATACGTACGCAGATGGGTACCCGAACTGCGGAGCATCGACGGCGCTCGTGTGCACAGCCTGCCCGACGGCCCTCCGGACGGATACCCGGAACCGGTCGTCGATCACGCACACGAACGCCGCGTCGCTCTGGACAGATACGAGCGGATTCGCTCACCCCGATGAAGAAGACGGCGAAACGACCCATCCGGTCGTGGCGGTGCTCCGAACAACTTCTGGACGGACAACCTGTTCGCCGTACACCCAACGAAAGGACATCGCAGTGCGCGCTCTCGTCGAGGCAGCTTTCATGGCCATCCACAACCCGCTCGTCGACGCATACACCTTTCTGATCAGCATCCTTCCTGCTTGAGTGGATACGGTGCAGGAGTCCGCCCCGGCGCCGTCACCACCGGGCGCCCCGGCGCCGTCACCACCGGGTGAGCATCACTGCAAACAGGAGGTAGGGCATGGGCATCGAATTCTCGAGCGTCGTCGACGCACCGCGTGACGAGGTGTTCGACTGGCACTCCCGGCCCGGCGCCATCCTCCACCTGATCCCGCCCTGGCAGCCGATGAACGTCGTCGCCGAGGCCGACTCCCTCGAATCCGGTACGGCCGTCCTCGGTCTCCCCGGCGGTCTGCGCTGGATCTCCCGGCACAGACCCGAGGATTACGACCCGCCAGCACGTTTCGTGGACGAACTCTCCCACGACGGCCTGTTGTCGCGCCCCGCCACCGTCATCGGCTCGTGGCGCCACGAACACCGCTTCGACGTCGTCGACGAATTCCGCACCCGCGTCACCGATCGCGTCGACACGCCGGTACCGGGCTGTTTCCTCACCCAGACCTTCCGTTACCGGCACCGCCAGCTCGCCGACGATCTCGCGAGCCACCGCTGGTCGCACGCGCAGGGCATCCGACCCGGGACGGTCGCGGTGACCGGATCGAGCGGACTCGTGGGTACTGCCCTGACGGCCTTCCTGTCCACGGGTGGCTACCAGGTAGTCCGCCTGGTGCGCCGGAAACCGCAGCGCACCGACGAACGATGCTGGGACCCTCAGGATCCGGCGCCCGACCTACTCGAAGGCGTCGACGCCGTCGTCCACCTCGCGGGCGCGTCGATCGCGGGACGGTTCACCGACTCCCACAAGGCCGCGATCCGCGACAGCCGCATCGAACCGACACGCCGACTCGCCGAACTCGCCGCGACCACACCCAACGGTCCCGCGACCTTCGTCTCCGCGTCCGCGATCGGCCTCTACGGTTACGACCGAGGAGACACACCGCTCGACGAGAACGCATCACGTGGAACGGGTTTCCTCGCCGACGTCGTCTCCGATTGGGAGGCCGCGGCACATCCCGCGGAGAAGAAGGGCATGCGGGTCGTGCACGTGCGCACCGGCATCGTCCAGACACCCCGCGGCGGAACGCTCCAGTTGATGCGGCCGCTGTTCGCGAGCGGTCTCGGTGGCCGGATCGGCGACGGCCGGCAGTGGTTCTCCTGGATCGACATCGACGACCTCCTCGAGGTCTACCACCGTGCCCTCACCGACCCCGGCCTGACCGGACCGGTGAACGCCGTTGCACCGCAGCCGGTGCGCAACGAGGAGTACACCCGGGTACTGGCGTCGGTGCTGCACCGGCCCGCGCTGCTGCCCGTCCCCGGTTTCGGCCCCCGGTTGCTGCTCGGCGACGAGGGTGCACGCGAGGTCGCCCAGGCCGATCAGTTCGTCGTCCCGAAGGCGCTGATCGACGCCGGGCACCGGTTCCGGCGTCCCGATCTCGAAGCGTCGCTGCGCCACCAACTCGGCCACATCCTGGAGGAACCGTGAGCGGAAAGCGTGTCCTGGTCACCGGAGCGACCGGCTACATCGGTGGGCGGCTCGCTCCGCGCCTGCTCGAGGCGGGTTACCGGGTACGGGTGCTCGCGCGCAGCCCCGACAAATTGCGCGACGTGCCGTGGGCCGACGACGTCGAGATCGTCCGTGGCGACCTCGACGACGCCGAATCGCTGCGCGCGGCATGCCGCGACATCGACGTCGTGTACTACCTGGTGCATTCGATGGGTGGTCGCGACGAGTTCGTCGACGCGGAGAAGCGAGCGGCGCAGAACGTCGCCGACGCGGCACGCGACCACGGCGTCTCCCGCATCGTGTACCTCGGTGGGCTGCACCCGGAGTCGGGTGATCTCTCACCGCACCTGTATTCACGGGCCCAGGTCGGACGTATCCTGACGGATTCCGGTGTTCCGACGCTCGTGCTGCAGGCCGGCGTCGTGATCGGTTCGGGTTCGGCGTCGTTCGAGATGATCCGGCATCTGAGCAACCGACTCCCCGTCATGACGACCCCACGCTGGGTGAACAACCGGATCCAGCCCATCGCGGTGCGCGACGTCCTGCACTATCTGCTCGCTGCCGCAGATGCACCCCTCCCCCGCAGCGGCACCTACGACATCGGTGGGCCCGACGTCCTGCGGTACGGCGAGATGATGCAGCAGTACTCGGAGGTCGCCGGTCTGACGAAACGCCGGATCCTCGTCCTGCCCGTCCTCACACCGAAGCTCGCCGGTTTGTGGATCGGTCTGGTCACGCCGATTCCTCCGCCTCTCGGTCGCGCGCTCCTCGAATCGCTGTCGACCGACGCGGTAATGCGCAACCATGACGTCGACTCGATCATCCCCCCACCGGAATCCGGCCTCACCGGCTACCGCGACGCGGTCCGGCTCGCCCTCGGCCGTATCGAACGGGGAGAGGTCGAGACGACGTGGACGAACGCATCACCGGTCGGTGCACCCGCCGATCCGCTTCCGTCCGACCCGGACTGGGCCGGCGAGGTCGTCTTCACCGACGAGCGGTCACTCGAGTCGGATTCGTCCCAGGAGAAGGTGTTCGCCGTCGTCGAGAGCATCGGCGGCGAGAACGGTTGGTATTCCTTCCCGTTGGCGTGGACCATCCGCGGCTGGCTCGACCGGTTCGTCGGCGGCGTCGGACTCCACCGCGGTCGCCGCGACCCGAAAACCCTGCATACCGGTGACGCCCTGGACTTCTGGCGCGTCGAACGGATCGAACGTCCGACGCTGCTGCGCCTGCGCGCGGAGATGCGGGCACCCGGCGGAGCGTGGCTCGAGTGGCGGGTCGAACCGCTGGAGTCGGGCCGGTCGCGCGTGCACCAGCGGGCGATCTTCTTCCCGCGCGGAGTCGCCGGTCGTCTCTACTGGTACGCGCTGGTTCCCTTCCACGGCATCATCTTCCGCGGCATGCTCGAGAACATCGCGGGCACCGCCGGCCGCTAGAGCGATCCGCTACGTTGTTCGCCATCCGCTGCAGCAATTCGGAAGTTGTCAACCTGTCTGAGACAGATGGGTGATGT
>NZ_JTIZ01000054.1:0-1560 GCF_000801125.1 Rhodococcus sp. Chr-9 | reverse complement strand
TTTTTCTTTAATAAAAACAGTTTTACAGAAGATATTGATTAACTCGTTAGTTGTAGGAAGCTCTGTTTTATCATCTAAGGCGTTTTGCATTCCTCCGTTACAATCTACCCAAAGTATCAATAACTTGTCTGTAAAGCTCTCCATTTGCTCTGTAAAGTCATCAGGAATATATCCAGCGACAAAAGAATTTTGTAGGTCTGCAAAGTCTTTTAAATCTGTAATAAAGTCTGAACCAGTTAGTTCTAAGTATCTAATTGCATGTTTTAAAATCATTTACAGTCCTTTCAGCTCATTAAATTTCTTTCTGCCATAATTCGACAAGTTCTTTAAGCCCTTTACCGTCAGTATCGAACTCGAAGCTAGAACGGAAGTCAGAGAAGTCACTTTTAGCTTTTACAATGTTATCTTGAAAAAGAGCCAAGTATAGACCATATTGAACGAACTCCATTAGGTCAGTAATTTCTCCGTCTTCTTTTTTAAGTTCTGTATCCATTGCCTTTTGTTGTTGGAAAAGGTCTTTACCTGTAATCATTTTAAATTTACGTGCTGTACTCAATTGTTTTGCCATTTTATTTTATATTCCTTTACTTAATCTATTTTTAGTCTTATGAATGGTCAGTTACTGAAACTCCTGCGGTAACATCTTTATAACCCTCAGCGGAGAACTTTACGTTATAGGCACCTGGAGCAAGTTGTCCGTTTGTTGCTACTTTTCCATTTGCGTCATTAATCACTGATGTTACTTTTACAGTTCCACCATTAGAATCTTTCAAAGTGGCAGGCACTACGATTCTTCCGTCATTATGACCCTTTGTAGCAGTAGTCACATTAGGAATAACAGGAGCTACGAGTGTAATTCCACCAGCTAGAACTGTATCAGGTTGCATAATGAATAAACCACTTTCCATTTTCTTGACGAAATCTTTTGCTTGTTCTCCCCAAATTTCGTACTCAATAGCAGGGACTTTTTTACCGCCATTCAAATAAATATCTGACTCAGTCGCTTGTACTGCCAAAGTCCATTGGATAGGGTCTACACCGTCAACTGAATCTGTTTCTGATTCTTTTGTTGCTTCTGCTGTTGGTCTCAAATTTGGATAAACGACTACGCGATAACCGTCAACAAATTCCCCTGTAACTTTATCACGCTTACGCCCTTTAATAAGGTATTGAACACATTTCGTTTTCCAATTACCAGTAGGAGACCAACCCAAGCCATTTTCTGTTCTTTGTTGACCTAAAATGTCTTCTTTAAGCGATTGGTCTGTTTGAATGAATACCATTTCGCCTTGAAGTAAGGTAGCACCTTTTTTCACTCCATGGTCTGGCACGTCATCAGCTGGATAGCTGTTAGTCTCCGCTTGGTCTTCCATTGCGCCAACTGATACTAAACCAGTTACAATTTTATGGTTAGTAAACTCTGGTTTTCCGTTACTTCCCTTGGCCATATCAGCTACGATTAGAGCTTCATTACCAAAGAAAATCTCACGTGAGTTATAATCTAATTTCATTTTTTATTTTCCTTTTTATTTTTTTATGCAGTACGTTTCCAATAATATA